>JANPEN010000437.1:0-17263 GCA_031422955.1 Acidimicrobiia bacterium | reverse complement strand
GAGCAGCAGGCCGCCGCCGAACAAGCGGTGCAGGGCCTGTGGTTGGCGGCCGGCATCGGCGTGGTGCTAACCGGCCTGGGGCTGGTCGGGGGACCTGCCCTCATCGGCTTGCTCGGCGGCCGGGGCGAGGTGGCGCAGCAGGCCGAGATCTATTTGCGCGTCAGCCTGTTCGGAGTACCCGCCCTACTGGTCTCCTTGGCCGGGCTGGGCTACCTGCGGGGCCGCCAGGACACCCGCACCCCGTTGTTGGTGGCACTGGGCACCGCGGTGGGCAACGGGGTACTCGAAGCCATCCTGGTCTTCCGCTTCGACCAGGGCATCGGCGCCTCAGCGTTGTCCACGGTTGCCGCCCAGACGGTGGCGGCGGGGATCTTCTGTGGGCAAGTGGCCCGCCACGCCCGCAGCTTCGGCGCTCGGCTCGGTCCCCAACCCCGACGGCTGGGCCGGTTGCTGGTGGTCGGGGTTCATCTGGCCATCCGCACCGCCGCCCTGCGCGCCTCGCTGCTGGTGGGGGTGGCGGTGGCGGCGCGCATCGGCACCGTTGAAGTCGCCGCCTACGAGGTGTCCTTCCAGATCTGGTCCCTGGCCGCCCTGGCCTTGGACGCGGTGGCCATCGCCGCTCAGGCCCTGGTGGCGGGAGCCCTGGGAGCGGGCGACGCCAACCTGGCCCGGCTGGTGGGCCGACGGGCCTTGTGGCTGTCGCTGTGGGCCGGGGTGGCGCTGGGGGTGGTGCTGATACTGACCCGCCATCCCCTGGCCGCCATCTTCAGCACCGACCCCGCGGTAGTGGATCTGGCCGCCTTTTCCCTCGTCACTGTCGGTGCCATGCAGCCCATAAACGGGCTGGTCTTCGCCCTCGACGGCATCCTCATCGGGGCCGGGGACCAACGGTTCCTGGCCGGCGCCATGGCCGGTGCCTTCGCCCTCTACGCGCCCCTAGCGGTGGCGGTCGGCGCCCTGGGCGGAGGTCTGGGCTGGTTATGGGCGGCCCTGTGCGTGCTCATGGCGGGCCGTGGTTCGGTGCTGGCCTGGCGCTTCGCCGGTGGCCGTTGGCTGGTACTCGGCGCCATCCGCTGACCACGCCAACGCCTCCGAGTGCAGGCGGAGGACCCGTTGGGCACAAACCCATGCCCGGGTGATGGCGCCGGGACCGGGTCTGGCGTTCACTACGACGATGCCAACCTCGTCAGCGGATGTGGCGCTGCTGGGCCGGCGCTGTGGTTTCGGTGCCACCCAGACCCAGATCACCCAGTGGACCCTGCTCGACCGAGCCGTGCTCATCGACCAGCTCCTCGACACCTCCACCCCTTATAGCGGGCCGGCACTGCCGGTCATGGGCGACGCCAGCGGCCTGTCGGAGTGGGCACAGTTCATGGCCCTGGGGCAGTGGTGGATCAACCGCATGGCCGCCAGCACCACCCCCATCGTGGAGAAAATGACCCTGTTCTGGCACGGCTTGTTCACCACCTCCTTCTCCAAGGTGTTCGACCCCCCCATGATCGCCGCCCAGCACGCCTTCTACCGGGCCAACGCCCTGGGAAACCTCAAGACCCTGGTTCATGGCATGTCCTTGCAGCCGGACATGCTGTTCTATCTCGACTACGCCTCTTCGGGGAAATTGGATCCCAACCAGAACGACGCCAGGGAGCTGATGGAGCTATTCCTGCTCGGCGCGGGCAACTACAGCGAGGCCGATGTGGAAGCAGGGGCGGCGGCCTGGACGGGCCACAGCATCGACCGCACCACCGGCGCCTATCTCTTCCGCAGCAGCTGGCACGACCCATCGATCAAGACCTTCCTGGGCCAAACCGGCGCCCTGGACGGACCCGACACCGTTGAGATCATGCTCACCAACGCCACCGTGGCCCCCATCATGGCCCGCTGGATTGCCACCAAGCTGTGGGAGTTCTTCGCCCATCCCGGCCCCCCCACCGCCGCGGTCAACGCCATCGCCACCAAGCTCTTGGAGAACTACAACATCACCGAGGCCTTGCGGGTGTTGTTCAATCGCAACGAGTTCTACCTACCCGCCTCCGTCGAGGGCCATGTCCGCTCTCCCCTCGAATACATAGTCGCCACACTTAGAGGTATGCCAACGGTTACGGCGGTGGAGCTGCATCCGGAGTGGTTCTTGGACGACATGGGCCAGATCCCGTTCGACCCGCCCACCGTGGAAGGCTGGAAGTACAACGGCTACTGGGTGTCCACCGCGTCGGCGGGAGCCAAGGCCAACTTCGCCAAGTACGCCACCTGGCGCCTGGCCGAACTCAACAAGCACCCGTTCGCCGCAATCACCAGTTTGAGCGTCAACGACGCCGTGCAACTGGCGTTGGACACCTTCCACATCGTGGACCCCACCCCCCAGACCGAAGCGGTGCTGCGCAACTGGCTCACCAGCCAACGGGTGGCTAACCAGCCCTGGTTCCAAGCCAACGGCATGTTGATCCTGGTGCTGCTGTGCCCCGAACTGCAGATCGGGTGAATCCATGACCTATTCCGGAGACGACCTCACCACCGCCCAGGCCTACCAACGCCTGTGCTCCGCCGAAGCAGACACCCCCACCACCCTCAGCCGGCGCCTCTTCCTGCAGGCCGCCGCCGCCTTGGGGGGTGGCGCGGCGTTGGCCGCCGGCCTGCCCCAGTGGGCCCAGGAGGCCTTCGCCGCGCCCCCGCTAGGGGCCAACGATGGTGTCCTGGTGGTGCTGATGATGGGGGGCGGCAACGACGCCCTCAACATGGTGGTGCCCTACGGCAACGGCACCTATTACAGCCGCCGCCCCCAGACCGCCATCCCCCCCGACCAGGTCCTGGCCCTCGACGGCCAGGTGGGATTGCACCCCAACCTGGTGCAGCTGCGGGCCCGTTACGAAGCGGGTCAGGTCGCCGTGGTGCAGGGGGTGGGCTACCCCAACCCTGACCTCAGCCACTTCGTGTCCATGGCCACCTGGATGCGGGGCTGGGCCGGTGGGGGGCTGGCATCCACCGGCTGGGTCGGGCGCTGGCTGGACGCCATCAACGCGGATCCCTTCCACGCCATCCATCTGGGTTCCTCGGTGCCGTTGCACATGACCGGCGCCACCCGCAAGGCCTCCGCCCTGGGAACCGGCTCGCCCTTCGGGATCAACAGCGACGCCAACTGGACTCGTCTCTATGGCTCCATCACCAGCTATGCCAACCAAGCCAACGGGCTGGGACCGTGGAGCGACGCCATCGCCGCCGCCCAGCGCGACCAACTGGCGGTGGCCGCGGCGGCCAAGACCGCCTACTCCCCGGCGCTGCCCTCCGGCCGGTTGCTGGGAAACCTGACCCTGGCCGCCCGCCTCATCAACGCCAACCTGGGCACCAGGGTGGTGTCGTTGGGTTGGGGCGATTTCGACAGCCACAACGGCCACCGGGCCATGCACGACGCTCGCATGGCCGAGTTCGACCAGGCGGTGGCCGCCTTCTGGGCCACCCTCTCCCCCGATTTGGCCCGGCGGGTCACCATCATGACCTTCTCGGAGTTCGGTCGACGCCTGGGCGAGAACGGCAACGTGGGCATCGACCACGGCACCGCCGGCGCCCAGTTGCTGATCGGACCCCAGGTGCGCGGCGGGGTGCACGGCACCATGGCATCGCTCACCAACCTCGATTCCCGGGGCCAGCTCATCGCTACCACCAACTTCCACCAGGTCTACGCCAGCGTGTTGGACCAGTGGCTGCAGGCGGACCCCGCTGCCATTCTCGGAACCAACCCGAGCCAGCTGGCCCTGTTCGAAGGCAGCCCGGGAGTGGTCCTCAATGGCCCCGCCCCGGGACCGACGCCGCCAGGGGACCTGGTTGCCCTCAGCCCCAGCCGTCGTCTCGACACCCGTATCGGTCAAGGCATCTCCCGGGTCGGGCCACTCGGCCCCGGCGAACAGATCGACATGATGGTGGCGGGAACCGGAGGGGTACCCAACGCCAACGCAGTGGCTGCGGTGATGAACGTCACCGCAGTCAACCCCACCAACGCTGGATACCTAACGGTATGGCCCGCCGGTGAGGGCCAGCCGGATTCCTCCAACTTGAACTTCCGGCCCGCCGACGTCGTGCCCAACCTGGTGGTCTGCAAGCTCGGCCGCTCCGGCATGGTCTCCCTGCGCAACGCGGTAGGCAACACCGACGTGGTCGCCGACGTGGTCGGCTACATCCGCCAAGGCGCCAGCACCACCTTGGTCCCGGTGCTGCCCCGGCGCTTGCTCGACACCCGGTTCAGCCAACCGGTGGGACCGGGAGGCGACATCGAGCTGACCGTGGTGGGAGCGACCATACCCTCCAGTGGGGTGGAGTCCGTGGTCCTCAACGTCACCGTGACCGGGCCGACCCGGGCCAGTTTCCTGACCGTGTATCCCCACGGCGACGCTCGGCCCTGGGCCTCAAACCTGAACTTCCTACCCGGCCAGACCGTACCCAACCTGGTGGTGGCCAAGGTCGGGGCGGGAGGCAAAGTCCGCTTCTTCAACGCCGACGGCGACACCCATGTGGTGGTGGATCTGCTCGGCTACGTGGCCACCGGGGCCAGCGCTACTGGCCAGACGGTGGCGCTGACCCCAGCCAGGGTCCTCGACACCCGTAACCCCCCGTCGGGCGGCCCGTTGGCTGGCGGCGAGGAACGCATCATCGGCCTAGCCGGCCTCGGGGGCCTGCCGGCCGGGGCCTTTTCCGGCATTGTCGCCAACGTCACCGTGACCGATCCCACCCACGACGGGTACTTGACGGTATGGCCAGCTCATCTGGCCCGACCCGACGCCTCCAACCTCAACTTCGGACCGGGACAAACCGTGCCCAACCTGGTCGTCAGCGCGGTCGCTCCCGACGGCTCCATCGGGATGTTCGCCCCCTTCGGATCCACCCACGTGATCATCGACCTGGTCGGCTACATCACCTAACATCACCTAACATCACCGAAGTGCATAGGACCCCGCCGAGCGGCGCCTCACCCTAACCGCCAGGGTCGGGCTCAAGTCTGCTGATAGGTGGCGATGGCCTGGTTCTGGGCCTCCAGCATGCGGCCACCGAAACGTCCGGCGTGCTCGCCGGCCCACGCCAGCGAAGCGTGTCGCCCCCGGTTGGCGCCCTGGAAGTGGGGCATGACGTAACGGGCGAACAATTCGTAACTGCGAAGCGTGGCCGCCGGATCGGCGGCGTTGTGCGCCAGCAGCAGGAACGTGGCGAAACCGCCGGTATGTTCGACCAGAGTCTTGATTCGCTCGATGGCATCATCGGGTGTGCCGATGGTAGCGCAGCCCAACGGGCCGAACCCGACCGTGCGCCAGCGTTGCAGCGCATCGGCGGGATCGAGACCCCAGCGCGGCATCTTGCCCGCCATGCCGGCAAAGTAACGGACAAACTTGAGGATCCCCCATTCGACCTCCCGTTCGGCCTGCTCACGGGTCTCCGCCAGATGTAGCGGTATGACGACCCGCCATTTTCCCCGGTCGGCGAGGTGGCCGTGGTCGGCGCAGGCTCGCTCATACACCTCCCAGTTGGTGGTGAGTGCGTCGAATCCAGTGGGGCTCGAAGCAGCCACCGACAACAGGCCAACCCCATGGCGACCGGCGAGCGTTGCGCCCGAACCGGTAACGGTGGAGGCCACCGCCACCTCCAGCCCTTCGGGCGAATGAGGCAACAGCTGGAGTCGAGCGTCTTCCAAGGTATACCAGTCGGTATGTTCGGTGACCGTTTCGCCGCGTAGGAGCCGCATCATGACGTCGAGCGACTCGAACATGCGGCGACGCTGATCGACCGGATCGATGCCCATCATGAACGCATCGGTCGGTAACTGACCGGGCCCCACGCCGAGCATCACCCGCCCCAGAGACTGCAGGTCGAGCTGGCACATCCGGTCCGCCAGCATGAGCGGATGGTGATAGCTCAGCGAGCTGACCCCGGTACCGAAACGCAGGTTCGTGGTTCGCTCCACCGCCGCGGCGATGAACACCTCGGGTGAGGCGATGATCTCATAGGCCCCCGAGTGGTGCTCGCCGATCCACGCCTCGTGGTAGCCGAGTTCATCGAGGTGGCTCATCAGCTGAAGATCTCGCCGCAGCTGCAGAGCCGGGCTCTCATCGTCGGCGTGAAAGGGGGCCAAGAAGACCCCGAAACGAGTCGGACCGTTCATCGCCGGATCCTACGCCGGACACGGCGTCGTCGCGGGGAACATCGCGGATTTCGTGGCGATCGAAGCGGCTTGGCGCGCCGAACAGAGGCGGCCTCACTACGGGACTACGGCTAGGTCAACGCTTGGCCCTGGGCGGTGAAGGGGCCGAGGTGGCCGGTGTCGTTGAAGCAACGCAGTTTCCACTCGCCATCGAGCACTACGAGGTGATGAATCGAGCCGTTGTCGGCCCCGTTGAAGGCAAACGGTCGCGATCCGGTGGCATGGGCGCACAGGGCGGCGATCACTCCACCGTGCACGAAGACCGCCACCCGCTGGTCTGGATGGGCGGCGTGGATGGTCTCGATGGCCCCCACGCAACGGGCCCGCAAGACGGCCATGGATTCCGCCCCGGGGATGACCCCCCAATCCTGGGCGGCTTGCATCTGTAGATAAATCGGGTCACCCTCTGCCCCCTTCTGACGCAACAAACCACCCTCCCACTGGCCCAGGAACACCTCCCGCAGCTCCGCTTCGACCCGGGGTTGAAGGCCCAATCGGGCGGCCAAGGGGGCAGCCGTCTCGTGGGTGCGTTGCAGGGAGGTGACGTAGATGGCGTGGATCGTCTCCCCCGACAGCCGCCCGCCCACTGCGGTCGCCTGTTCCTGCCCCTCCGGTGACAGGGGCGGGTCGCCATGACCGTCCACCAAGGGGAATGGTTCACCGGGGCGAAAGGGAGCGGATTCGCCGTGACGGACCAGGAGGATCTCGGTGCTGCCGGGCAGGGGTTGGTAGCGGACCTGGCGGTGCTCGACGGCAACGGGCTGAGAATCGGGGGTGCTACTCACCGGACGGACGCTACCTTCGGTGAGCTGTAGGTGTTCGATCCTCAACCGCGGTCGGGTCAACCAGCCCGCAGGGTGAGGGCGGCGGTGACGGCCTTGCCGTCAGCCTGGCCCCGGGTGGCCTTCATGATCTGACCGATGAAGAAACCACTGAGCTTCGCCCGTTGCGCAGGATCCCCGGCCCGGAACCGCTCCCATTCCTCAGGATGGGCGCCCAGCACCGCGTCGATGGCTTCATCGAGCACCGAGTGGTCCATGGCCTTGAAGCCGTGGGCGGCGGCCACTGCGGCAGGGTCGCCCTGCTGGCCCTGCCGGGCCAAGGCCACCAACTCGGCCAACACCGTCTTGGCCTGGGTGGCGGTAAGGGCGCCGGTCCTTTCCATACCGACCAGTGCGGCCAGCGTCGACCCGACCAGGGCCTCGGCTCCCTCTACCGCCAGGTTGTGCTCCACGTGGGTCAACACCCTGGCCGCGTCCGCGCCCGCATCAGCGTCGGCGCCCAGCCCGTCCAGAGCTTCCAGAGCTTCCAGAGCTTCCAGCGCCAGCCCATCCAGGCCGCGGCTCACCGCCACGACGATGGGCTGATCGGTGGGGGCCATGCCCGTCCGTTCGGCCAGACGATGGCGACGCTCGGCCGGTAGCGGTGGGAGGTCGCCGCGGATCTGTTCGATCCAGGCCGGGTCGGGCACGATGGGGGCCAGGTCCGGTTCGTTGAAATAGCGATAGTCCTCGCTGTTCTCCTTGGAACGACCCGGGGTGGTGCGCCCACCCTGCTCATCCCAATGCCGGGTCTCCTGGCGGATGCGCTCGCCCGCCTCCAGCAGATCGATCTGGCGGCGGGTCTCGTAGTCCACCGCCCGGCCCAGCGAGCGCAACGAGTTCACGTTCTTGATCTCACAGCGGGTGCCCAACGGCTGGCCCGGGAGACGCACCGACACGTTGCAATCCACCCGTAGCGAACCCTCTTCCATCTTGCCGTCGGAGGCCCCGATGGCAACGAGAATGGCCCGCAGCTCCTCGACGTAGGACTTGACCTCCTCGGCGGAGCGCAAATCGGGCTCGGAGACGATCTCCAACAACGGCACCCCAGCCCGGTTGTAGTCGATCAGGGAGTAGTCGCTGCCCCCGATCCGGCCCGAGCCACCCACATGGGTGTTCTTGCCGGTGTCTTCTTCCAGATGCGCCCTGGTGATACCGATACGTTTACCCGAGGAAAGCTCTAACCAGCCCCCCACATCAATGGGTTGGTCGTACTGGGAGATCTGGAAGTCCTTGGGCATGTCAGGGTAGAAGTAGTTCTTCCGAGCGAACACACTGGGCCGGATGTCGCAATGCAATGCCAGACCGACCCGTATGGCCAGCTCAACCGCCTTTTCGTTGAGCACGGGCAGTGAGCCGGGCAGACCCAACGAAACGGGGTCGATGTTGGTGTTGGGCTCGGAACCGAAATGGTTGAGTGCGGCCGAGAAAAGCTTGGTGCGGGTGGCTAATTCGGCGTGGACCTCAAGCCCGATGACGGTTTCCCATTCGCTCGTGCTCATGGTCGAGCGGCCTCCAGCACTGCGGCCACCTGGAACAGCAACGACTCCGACAGAGCGGGGCCCATCAGCTGCACGCCCACCGGCAGCCCGTCGCTGCCCGTACCGAAAGGTACGGAGAGGGCAGGGTGGCCAACCAGGTTGGAGGGGATGGTACACACGTCGTTGAGATACATGGTCATGGGGTCCTCGGTTTTGGCGCCAAGGGCGAACGCGGTGGTGGGCGAGGTGGGAGCCAACAGCACATCGAAGCGCCCGTAGGCGGCGTTGAAATCGTTGAGGATGAGCCGCCGCACCCGCTGAGCCTTGCCGTAGTAGGCGTCGTAATAGCCCGCCGACAAGGCGTAGGTGCCCAACATGATGCGCCGCTTCACCTCCGGCCCGAAACCGGCGGTGCGGGTGGCCCGCTGCATGTCGGTGGTGGTGGCCCCCTCCACCCGCAACCCGTAGCGAACCCCATCAAAGCGGGCCAGGTTGGAGGAGGCCTCGGCCGGCGCGATCAGGTAGTAGGCCGACAAGCCGTAAATGGCAGCAGGAACGGACACCTCCTCGACCTCCGCGCCAGCCGCGGTCAAGGCCTGGGCGGACTGTTCCACCCTGGCCAACACATCGGCGGCGATGCCCATCTTCGAGCCCGTCATCTCTCGCACCAAGCCAACCCGCAGCCCAGCCGCGCCCCGCCCCAGGGTGGCCAGGGTGGGGTCGAGGGGTTGGCGAATCGACGTCGAATCCAACTGGTCCCAGCCGGCAATGGCGTCGTAGGCGGCGGCGGCGTCCGCCACCGTGGCCGCGAAGGGACCGATCTGGTCCAGCGAGGAGGCAAAGGCGACCAGGCCGTAGCGGCTGACCCGACCGTAGGTGGGCTTCACCCCGACCACGCCACACAACGCCGCCGGCTGGCGGATGGAGCCACCGGTGTCCGAGCCCAGGGCGAGCGGGACGTAACCCGCCGCCACCGCCGCCGCACTCCCCCCCGAGGATCCCCCCGGCACCCGGGACAGATCGTGAGGGTTGCGGGTGGGCCCGAAGGCGGAGTTCTCCGTGGAGGAGCCCATGGCGAACTCATCGAGGTTGGTCTTGCCCACCACGATGGCGCCCGCCTGCACGAGCCGGGTGACCACGGTGGCGTCGTAGGGCGGTTTCCACTGGGCCAGAATCTTGGAACTGCAGGTGGTGACCACCCCCCTGGTGCACAGGTTGTCCTTGAGGGCGACGGGCACCCCGGCTAAAGCGCCGACGGGAAGCCCAGCGGCAATGCGTTGGTCCACTTCGTCGGCGGCGGCCAGGGCCGCTTCGGCGGTGACGGTGTTGAAGGCGTGCACCTCAGCGTCACGGGCGGCGATGGCGTCCAGGCAGCGCTGCACGACGGCTCGGGCGGACGTGGTGCCGGCCCGAACGGCGGCGGCAATGTCCAGGGCGGTGTCGCTCACGGCTGTTCGCCGAGGATGGCGGGGACCCGGAACCGGCCGCTTTCAACGGCAGGGGCCTGGCTCAACACTTCCTCGCGGCATAGAGCCGGCCCGGGCTCATCGGGCCGGAACACGTTGGCCAGAGGCAGTGGGTGCAACAGCGGCTCGACATCGGCTAGATCGAGGGCGGCCACATCGCTGGCGTGGTCGAGGATGTCCCCGAGTTGGCTGGTGTAACGCTCCAGCTCGTCCTCGGACAGCTCCAGCAGAGCCAGACGAGCAACGTAGGCGACGTCGTCGCGGGAGATGCGTGCGGACATGGGCGGCCAGCCTACCGGTTGACCGGCCCGGCCTTGACCGGCCCGGCGGTCGGGGCGGGCCCGATAGCCTGTCCGACGTGCCAGAGCAGTTCGAGTTCCTATCGACCGCGTGGATCGAGGCGGCTCGAGCCATCCGGGACGAGTACGAGGGCCGGGTCGGCCCTCCCCCCGTGGCGGTGCGCATGAACCAGGTCATCACTGACAGCCCCCAGGGCACCATCCAAGCCCACCTCGACACCAGCAGCGCCCGGACCCGGCTGGAACTGGGTCACCTCTCCCAGCCCGACCTGACCGTCACCACCGATTACGCGACCGCCAAGGCCCTCTTCGTGCAGCAGGACCCCGCCGTGGCCATGGCCGCCTTCCTGTCGGGCAAAATTCGCGTCGAAGGGGACATGGCCAAGCTGTTGGCCCTGCAGGCCACCTCGATGCAGGTCGACACCCTCGCCGCCGAGGTGGCGGCACGGGTCAAAGCGATCACCGCTCCCTGAGTCGCCATAGCCGGGGCCGAGCCCACCCCTGCCGGTGACGATGCGACAAAGGTCACCTCGACCGGGTGCCGGGGTGGGTCCACCCTTACGCCAAACGAGGGGAACCGGTGGTCGGGAGTCCCTCTACGCGACGGGCCGGCTGCATCCGTGCGGCCGGCCCGGACGCCTTTCGGTAGGGCTCAGTTGCTCCGGGTGATAATGGAGATGGGCGAGCCCTTCCGTCGTTGCACGCCAGCCTCAGGGTCCGTGCCGATGACGGTGGCCGAGGAAGGCCCGACGATGCTCTTCACCTGCCACCCCTCCGCCGCCAGCAGGTCCTCGGCATCCCGGCCGGTCATGCCACGCAGGTCGGGGACGGTGAGATAGGGCAATCCCGACGAAACCACCACCGTGACCGTGCCGCCCTTGGCCACCTGCCCACCGGCGGGGGGATTGGTGGAGATGACATAGCCCTGCTCGACCGTTTCGCTGGCCTGCTCGGTAACGTCAACGATGATGGAGGCGGTGGCCAACTCGGCCTTCACCACTTCGAGCTTCTTGGGGGTGGTCACGTAGTCGAGCAGGGTCCGCGGCTCGGGACCGGCGGAGACCACCACCGTTACCCGGGAACGCTTTTCCACCTCCCGGTCAGCGCCGACCACGGCCAAGATCTCCCCCAGTGGCTTGGTCTCATCGAATCGAGGCTGACGGTCGATGAGCAACGTCGCCTCGGTGAAGGCCTGAAGCACGGCTGGATCTTCGATCAGCTTGCCTAGCGGATTGGGCACCTTCACCAACGTGGCGCCCAACGAACGGACCACCCGCAACGTGTCGCCCTCGGCCAACTCGGTTCCCGCGGCGGGGTCCTGGGCCAGGATCTCGTCGGCTCCGGTACCGTCACGTCGCTCGGTGGCGACCTCGACGCGCCAACCGTAGCCGGCCCTTTCCAACTCGCGTTCCACGTCGGTCAGGTCGCGGCCGACGTAACGATCGACCACGAAACGAGCTGGTTGGCTGATCGGTGGGGACTGGGCCGAGCCTCCACCGGCGAGGCGCAGCGACAGGACCGCCAGCAGCACCACCGCACTCACCACCAACAGGGTGGCGAGCAGCGACCACACCCGCAGCTTCCGCCGGCGAGGACCACCGCGGCGTTCGCCGCTGAGGGCGGCGCGAACGCCACCGTCGGGGGCGGAAGCGGCGGGTGCCGGGCCCGCCTGGGCCGCGTGGACCGCCGGCGTCGGCTGGACCGCCGGGGTCGGCTGACCCACCGAGGCGGGGGAGGTTGGAGGGGGGCCGTCGGCGCCGAGGTCACCGGGAACCACCTGCGGTTGAGGATCGGCCACGACGACCAGGGGCTGGTCCCAGGCGAAGAGGCGAGTAGCCCGATCCCCCCCGGCGCGCGGTATGAGGAACTGCGGCGGGGCCAGCGCCAGCGGCTCGGGAGGGGCCAGAGCCTGCGCCGCTCCCATGAGGGCAGCCCCCAGCTGGGCGGCGGTGAAGCGAGCGGCGGGGTCGGCGCGTCCCGCACCCTCGATGAGGGTTGCCAACGGCCCGAAGCGAGCCTCCTCGACCTCGATATCACGGCCCATTCGGGCGCGCAGCGTGCCGATGGTGGTGTCCATCGTGTGGGGAACCTGGCCGGTGACGCACTCGACCAGCACCAAGGCCAACGAGTACAGATCGCTGCGGGTGTCAACGGTCATGCCGGCGGCTTGTTCTGGGGACACGTAGCGCACCGTACCCAGCACCACCCCTTCAGGTTCGGTCCACGAAGCCTCGGCCAGGGCCCGAGCCAGCCCGAAGTCAGCAATGCGAAGCCGTCGGTCCTCGCCAAAAAGCAAGTTGGCCGGCTTAATGTCACGATGCA
Source organism: Acidimicrobiia bacterium (assembly GCA_031422955.1). Classification (GTDB taxonomy): domain Bacteria; phylum Actinomycetota; class Acidimicrobiia; order Acidimicrobiales; family CAIXPF01; genus CAIXPF01. The sequence goes on along the minus strand of JANPEN010000437.1, from coordinate 4,693 downwards.
CGAAACCGCGGTGGTGGGCGTAGTGCAGACCCCGACATACCTCAAGACCGACCAGCAGCGTTTGGGACAAGGTGAGCGGGGTACCGGCCTCGCCGTCGGGCTCGCCCCCGTCGGGGCCCGCGCGGTCGGGCCCCTCGCCACCGAGCATGCCGCGCAGGGTGCCGCCCTCTAGGTACTCCGTCACCAAGAAGGGGACCGCTTCGCCGGCCCCCGCGGCGTCGTCGCGACCCCAGTCGTAGACGGCGACCACGTTGGGGTGGTTCAGGGCGGCGGCGGCTTGGGCCTCGGCTTGGAAGCGACGCAGGAAGGTCGGGTCCCCGGCCAGGCCGGGGTGCAGCACCTTCACCGCCACTCGGCGGCGAAGCTGCACGTCATCAGCCACGTAGACGTGGGCGGACGCGCCAACACCGACCGCGGCCAGCAGCCGATAGCGCCCGGCTAGCACTCTCCCGGCAAGATCCACGGTGGCAGACCCCGGGTGGGATACTTGGCGAGCCACGCGGCAACGGTAATCGCCGAAGGCCCTCAACCGGCGGACCCTCGCCCACCCAGGCCTCCCGCCCCACCGGCTTCCCGCCGCCGCCAAGCCCCGTGGCCCAGCGCCAGCGTTCTGGCGAATCGACGTCGATTCGCCAGAATGACCACCGAACCGACCAGGGACACGGGAGCGGGGCAGGCTCGGCGTTGGCGGCCGATATCGACCACACTGGGGGGGTGGCCGTTCTTCGTAAGCTGGCGTTTCCCGCCCTCATCCTGCTCGGCTTAGGGTTTTTCGCCCTGGCCGGGGTGTTCGGCGAAACCGACGATGGCACGGTGCAGGCCGAGGAAGGTCTCGAGGCGGTACAACCCGTCAACCGAGCCGAGGCTCAGGCCCGCCAGATCGCACTCATGGCCGACCTTGCCCCTGGCTATGTCGGGGTGCTGAGCCTCAACGACGTCACCATCCCCGCCAACCAGCTTGAGCCTGACGACGGCAACAACCGGCTCATCTTTCGTCCGGCCGCCGGCAAAGCCATCACCACCCTGCAAGCGCGCGAGAACTGCGCATCGGTCTCCTATTGGCGCCTTGATCTCGGAGCGTCCTCGGCCGGCCCGCCCTACCGATGGTGCTTCAACGTCAGCTGAACCAGCCGCAGCTGGGCCCGGCTTCTCGAACCCGAGCACGCTCTGGTCAGAGGGTGAAGGTCATCTCCTCGATCAGCGCTCCGGGTAGGCGGGCTGATGCGGTGGAACGAGCGCCATAGGAGCTGGCGTCGAGCACCAGCTCAGCCGTATCGGTCAAGTCGACCAGCTTGTCGCCCAGCAGTTGGAAGAGGCTGTCGTCGAAGCGCATCACGTTGACCGGAGCCACCAGCTCTCCTCCTTGGACCCAGAAGGTGGCAAAGCGGGTCATCCCCGTGGTGACACAGGCCGCTCGATCGGAAAAGTTCAAATACCACAGGTTGCCGATGTACAACCCGGTGTCGAGGGCGGCAAGGGCATCGCGAGACGCCAACCGACCGGGCGCGACGGCGATGGACTCGGGGGATTCCCAGGTAGAAGCGCCGTTGGTGGGCACCCCGTACTCCTGGGCCGAGCGGGGTGAGACCAAGTAGTCCGCGACCCGGCCATGGTCGATGAGCACCACCTCGTCCGGCTTGGTGAACCCGCTGCTGTCGAAGTGGGGGGCGAGGCCGCCGGCGGTGTCCTCGCTGATGCGCAGCGTCGAGGAGAAGCTCGCCCCCTCGGTGAGCATGCGAAGCAGGGGGGTCTGTTTGGTGCGATGGGACTTCAGCCCGAAGCCCCCCCAGGAGAGCATGTCGGTCAGCTCCACCATGGCCGCGGGGGCCAGAAATGCCCGGAAAACACCTGGTCGCAGGTCCATCGGCGGACGATCGAGAACCTCCAGTTGGTGGGCCGACCAGTCCAGCTTGGACGCAAATGCTTCATCGGACCAGTGCTGGCCCGCGTAACTGTTCTTGGCTGCTTTGTCCTGGCGCAGATAGAACGACCAGTCAAACCCGAAGGTAGACACCTCATGCCAGTTCCGCTGGCCGAGCGAACTGGCGAAACCAATCGAGGTGGTGCCAGCCGCGTAGATGCCGACCAAGTCCCGACCGGCAGCGGCCCGCCGTATCTCGCCCATGGCGTCCTCGGGTGCGGGGAGCTCTGCAAGCCGGCGGCTGGTGACGCTGGCGGAGAAGACGTCTGCCTCGTTGTACAACAGATAGGGGTCCTCGGAGACGGACTCACGCTGTTGGCGCAACTCCTGAACCGCGTGCTTCAGCCGATCCCGGTCGAGTTCGGCGTGACCGGTGAGTTGCACGGAAAGCTGGCCATGGCGCCGACTGGCGATGAGATCCAACTCGAGGCTGCGTTGCGAAACTGATCCGGCCTGGCGAACGGCGCCGTTGTTGAAACGGACGAAGTCGGCCTCTTCGCCGGCGTAGTTGGCCAACAGCACCTCGTCGCCGTGCAATCGAGCCGTGATCCAGCTCACCAGCTCATCAACATACTGGTCAGTACTCTGATTCATATGCCTCCGAACACCTCGACCCCGGAGAACAGGCAGGCAGGGGCGGCGTGGCCGACCCAAATCACCTGGTTCGGCTCGCCTTTGCCGCAGTTGGGGGTGCCCATGACCTGCCAGGTGTCACGGTTCCCGACCCCGATCAAACTGCGCCAGAACGTGGCGGAAACGCCTCGGTAGCCCGGATTACGCACCACGGTGGTCAACTCGCCGTTCTCGATCAGCCGGCCGTACTCGCAACCAAACTGGAACTTGTTGCGGCTATCGTCGATAGACCAGGAATTATTGGTCTCGAGATAGACGCCGCGTTCGACGCGGCTCAGTAGTTGCCCGAAAGAGTCTTGTCCAGGTTCCACGTTGAGATTGGCCATTCTGTCGATGGCCGGGCGGTTCCAGGCGCTGGATCGGGCGTTGGCCACTCCAGCCAAGCCCGAACGACTCTGGGAGAGGGTGCCGCCCAGACCCCGTTCTAGGACACCGCCGCGAATGAGGTACTGGCGTTGCGCAGGGGTTCCTTCGTCGTCAAAGGCATAGGAGGCCATCTGGCCGGGCACCGTTGGGTCGAAGGTGACGTCGAGCAGCGCGGAGCCGTACTGATAATGACCGAACATTTCCGGCGTAACAAAGCTGGTGCCAGCAAAGTTGCGCTCATCGCCGAGGATGCGATCGAGCTCGAGCGGATGACCAATCGATTCGTGGATTTGGAGAATCATCTGGTCGGGGGCCAGCAACAGGTCCATCGGTCCCGATGGGCAGGGCGGCGCGTCGAGGAGCTCGAGGGCCTGATCGGCCACCCGCTCGGCGGCGGTGCCGAACCCGAAGCGGTCCAGCACCTCCAGGCCGCCCTGGCCGCAATAGGCCCCGCCGCCGTAGGTGCGGGTTTGGGTGTTGGCCCCAAGGTTGGCGGTGACCCGCAGGTTGGGGAAGACGTTGTGAAAGCGCTGGGCGACACGTCCACCGTTGTTGGTGAGGACGAGGCTGTCGATGTCCACCCGCGCCAGGGAAGCCTCGGTGTCGACAATACGGTCGTCTCGGTGCAGCCGGACTTCCTGGGCGACCAGGAGTTCGATGCGCTCACGCAACGAGGTGTCGGAGAAAGAGCGCTGCACGGGCGAGCAGTAGTCCCCGACCGGATGACCCAGCGGGGAGTCATCGAGCACGGTTTGTCCCGCGGTCTGGCGGGCCCAACGACGGGCGCGGGCCAGCGCGACGCGTACACCGTCGTCGCTGAGATCACTGGTGGCGGCATAGCCGGCGCCGGCCCGATCCCAAACGGTGACCATGAGACCGGCTTCCATACCGCGGTGGACTGGCTGCACCACCGAGTCCCGAACCGACAAGTGCTCGCTTCGTTCCGTGTGGTAGCGCAGGCTGGCGTAGTCGACATCGTCGGGCATGAGGAGCAACATGCGCTGCTCGAACTCCTCGTAATCGAGGGCAGGTTCTCCCATGGAGCGAACCTAGCCGTGACGGCTCGTTCAGGCGTCGAGCCCGCCAAATCCCAGCGGTGGAACCGACTTCGGCGGAACGAGACACTCGTACACGCCGCGACCCACCCGACCCGCCCGCCCGTGATCGGCTTCGTAACCAAGAGCATCGGCCAGGGCTTTGACCGGCAATACGTTTCCGACTGCGAAACCATATCGGTGCAGGTGGGCGTGTAGTTCTCTCAGGGACATGGCGCCCATGCGGTCGAGAAAGGCCAGGCACACCGCCCGCAGCCGTCGACCGCCTAACCAGGTGGCCTCGTGGTGGATTGGCGGCAACGCGTCGGAGGCATCGGCGGCCGGCTGGCGGCCGGGTCGGCGCAGCGTACGGCACAGCAATCTGCGGTGCCGATGCAGGTCCAAGGCCACTTCGCGACGTTGGCGGACTATCTCGGCCATCTGGGTGTCGAGCTCGGCCAGGCGCTGAGCGAGCCGCTCAGCGCCGGTTTCGACCCGGCGTCGATGTATCCCGAGGAGCGGGTTGTGTTGACGAAGCGGATCCACGTTCGGATTCGGTTCATAGTCGGGGTTGAAGTGACGGTAAGGCTTGGACACGGAAGGACACTTTCGACAGCTCCGCTGCAAGGGCCCAAATCCCGGGAGAGCCCAACCCGTCCCCCCACTATCCGCCGTAGGTATGACAACGAAGCCGACCTCACCCACAACTTCACCGGAGTGTTCTGGCGAATCGATTGCG
>JANPEN010000436.1:0-3697 GCA_031422955.1 Acidimicrobiia bacterium | reverse complement strand
GCCCAACGGAACGTCTTCGCACCCGGTTGCCTGCTCAACTGCCCCTGCAAGAAGGGCAGATCCCGAGCCGCCAACTGGTCTTGCAAGGCCTTAGAGGCAGTGGCCACCACCACCCGTTGACCCGAAAGCACCGCCGGCAACAGATAGGCCAACGACTTGCCCGTACCCGTGCCTGCCCGCACGACCAGGTGTCGTCGGTGGGCGATGGCAGCGCCCACCGCCTCGGCCATCTCGCTCTGACCGGGCCGCTCCTCGGCACAAGGAAGGCCTGCCACCACCCGAACCAGCATCTCGGTGATGGCGCCGGCCGACGGGACCGGGCTCGGGCTCATCGGGTTCGGGGTCATCGGGTTCGGGGACATCGGGTTCGGGGACATCGGGCTCGACGTGGGGCGCGGCGGTTGGGCGGACCCTCGCGGCTCTGGCGTCGTAGGGGCATGGTTGCGGCCTTCTCCACGACGAACACGGGTCAATCAGCGTAGTCAGCGGACCGCTCAGGCCGGAGAGGGCGAGGAGCGCCGGCTGGGTTGGTGGTCTGGTCCTTCGCTCAGCTCGACCTGCCCGTCGTCGGCCCAGGCGACCAGATCCGCCCGCACCACCAGCTCGGCTGGCACCGGCGGGCCCAACAACTCCGGTGGGCCCAACAACTCCGGCAGCTCTGACAGCTCAGGTGGACCGGGCAGCCGGGGAGGACCCGGCACACCCGGCACCTCGGCTGAGCCAACCAGACCTGCCGCTCCCACCCGATCTCGCAACCACGGTCCCAGCTCGTCCGCTGGGAGGGGTTCGCCCACCAGGAAACCTTGGACCAGCTGACAGCCCAGCGCCGCCAGAGCATCGAGCTGGTCCTGGTGTTCCACCCCCACGGCCAGCACCTCTGCCCCCAACACCTTGGCCAGATCGATCATGACCCTGGCCAGTTCCCATTCTGTCTGACCGAGGCCCGACCCAGCCACGATGTAGCTGCGGTCGATCTTGATGATGTCGATGGGAAGCCGACGCAACTGCACGAAGGAGGAGTGGCCGGTGCCGAAATCGTCCAGGGCCACCTGCACGCCGAGCCGGCGGAGTTGGTCGAGGTGATCCGCAGCCACCGCCGGATCTGCCATCAGGGCTGCCTCGGTGACCTCGATCACCAGGCGGCCGGGCGCCACCGCGTGCTTTTCCAGCGCGTCACGTACATCGAATACGAAGCTCCGCGCAACCAGGTGTTTGGCGGCCACGTTGACCGCCATCGACAAGTGGGCCAGCGCAGGATCAACCTGCCAGCGAGCCAATTGCTGGGCGGAACGGTCCAGCACCCAACGACCGATCTCGGTGATCAGGGCCGATGCTTCGGCCACGGCCAGGAACTGCGTGGGCGTAACCACCCCGTGGCCGGGTCGGCTCCAACGCAACAGCGCCTCGACCAAGCGCAGGTTGCCGCCGTCGATTTCGAACACAGGCTGGAAGTACAGCTCGAGCGAGTCCTCCCGCAGCGCCACGCGCAGGTCGCTTTCCAAGGCGCTACGGCGCGACAGCTCATGACGCAACCGGGCGTGATACACCTCGACCTGGCCTTTGCCGGCCGCTTTAGCCTGATAGACGGCCAGATCGGCATCGGCCACCACCTGGTCGACCGCTTCGGCGCGGTTCCCGGTAGCAACCCCCACGCTGGCCCCGACATTGATGACGAACTCCCCCACCGTCAGGGGTTGGCCGACCGCGGCCACGATCCGCTCCCCCAGCGCCACCGCCTCGGCCAGGTCCACCACCTGCTCCGCCACCACCAAGAACTCATCGCCACCCAGACGGGCGACGGTGTCCCCGGTGCGACAGACCGCCCCCAGGCGTTCCACCACCAGGCGCAACACCTCGTCGCCCACACCGTGGCCGTAGAGGTCGTTGACCTGCTTGAAACCATCGAGGTCGATGAACAGAACCGCGGCCTGGCTGGCGTTTCTCTGCGCCCTGGCCAACGCGGCCGCCACCGCGGCCATGGCCGCGTTGCGGTTGAGCAGCCCGGTGAGGGGATCGTGGCTGGCGTCGTGCAGAAGGCGAGCTCGCATGGTTGCCTCGTCCGCCATGGCCTCGCCCAAGCGGGCGAAGGCCGCGTGGAGTGACGCGCCGATGGCCCCCGTCACCGGTTCGGCCAGGCTGGGATGGTTCAGATCCGCTCGGGACAGCGCCTCGGCTTGACGCTCGATCTGGGCCAGGTTGGTGGCGAACTGGTTGAAGGCCCTGGTAACGAGCCGAACCTCCCGGGGACCGGCCTCGGCCAAAGGCTTGGTCTCGCTGGCCCCACTGAGCATCTGGAGCGCCTGATCAGCCAATCGTTGCAGCGGCCAACGCAACGAGCGAACCACGATGGTGATGACGATGGCGGTGACGGTCACGGCCAACAGCGCCAGGGTCAACGCGGCGAGGCTCTCTCGACGGGCTTGGGCGGCCAGGTCCCGAGAAACATCGAGGGCGTCTCCAACGGCGGCGGCGATGAGAGCGGCGTCCAACTGGCCGGCCTCTGCACTGGCACGAAAGGCGCTGACCACCCGATCGATGGGTGGGGAGGCGGTTACCGCCACCAGCGCCGGCTCACCCAGGCCGGGGTCCACCGGCTGCTGGTGGATACGGTGGCTGCCTGAACTCTCGATGACCCGCAAGGCTTCGGTGGTGGGCCCTTCAGGCTCGACGAGCTCACGTAGCCGGGACAAGCTGACGCGATACTGCTCTTGGGCCCTGGCCAAGCGCAATCGGTCCATCTCGGTGTCACCGAAGGATCCGGCATCCATGTGACGGAACAGCTCCGCCATCTGGGCGTCGGTGCCGTCGTGCAACCGCAAGCTCTCCTCCAGCACAGTGATGGTGACCTGCAGATGGCCGCGCCCTTCAGCCTCGCTTACCAGGTTTCGAGCCCGACGCACATCCGCAGCGGTATGGTGGCGGACAGCGGCCTCCAGATCTGCGTAGTCGACCCTGGTTTGGAGCCCGAGACCGTGCTCAATCGTGTCGAGTCGCTCCATTCGGCTGAGGCGAACCTGCTCGTACAACGAGTCCAGCCGGGGATTCTCTGCCGTCACTGCGGCCGATTCGTCTGTCTCCTGGGCGGCTGCTCGTAACTGCGCTTCCAGGTCGACGCCAAACACCGCTCGGGCCTGGACCCGATCGATCCGTAGTCGCCCAGATTGCTCAAGGGTGTGCATCACCGACCGTTCCCGAGCCAGGCTGAAACGGAATTCACTCAGCACGCTCAAATGGCGGATCTGCTCGGCCAGAGCGTTGGCCTGAGCCCCCCGGGCTCGCTGATCCAGCACGAGATTCCCCGAAAGCAACACCACCAGTGCCAGCGGAATGGCCACGATCGCCCCGAGGTGGGCGCTCAGCCCCCTACCCCTTCGCCCCCGCGTACCGGCGCCGCGGGGTATGCCCTCCTTGGCATCCATCGGCCATCAGATCGGCCGCCGCCTCATCCACCTTGAGCCCGTCATCAAACTGTGACCTGCACGCGGGCCGGGCCGAACGATCAGCATCTGCACGCCTTCCTCGAGCTGAGGGCGGAACCACAGCTCGGCGGACGGTGTCGTTCGCGCGGTTCGCCTCGGTCAGCAAGTGGTTCTCCGGTCTCGCAACGAATCTCGACGACGGACACGAAGGTAGGATCGTCGACGAGAACTTGGGCGACCCGGGCCCCACGCACCCACCGCATCGCGCAGAAGTGATG
>JANPEN010000435.1:0-2074 GCA_031422955.1 Acidimicrobiia bacterium | reverse complement strand
CCGCACGCTTCGAGTACCAAGGAGCGCTGGCCGGGGAGGGCTCCATGAAGGACAAGCTGTTCAAGGCGGCCAAGGGCGCCATGAGCGGGGAGGGTGTCCCCCTCATGAAGGTGAGCGGCCAGGCTGAGGTTTTCTTGGCCGACCAGGCCTCGGACATCTTCCTGATCGATCTCGACGGCTCCGACGCGTTGTCCATCAACGGGTCCAACATCTTGGCCTTCGACGCTACGCTCAGCTACGACATCAAGATGGTGGCCAACGCCGGGGCCTTCGCGGGGGCGGGGCTGTTCAACACCATTGTCTACGGCCAGGGGCGGGTGGCCATCACCTCCCAGGGCACTCCGGTGATTCTCGAGACCACTCAGCAACCCACCTTCGTGGATCCCAACGCCGCCATCTGCTGGTCAGCCAATCTGCAGGTCAACATGCAGCGCTCCGAAGGGATGGGTTCGCTGATGGGCCGATCTTCCGGTGAGGCCATGCAGATGCAGTTCTCCGGACCCGGCTTCGTGGTGGTGCAGCCCTTCGAGCACGTCGCCGGCGCTGGTCAGAGCGGTACCGCGCAGAACTCGGGCCCGAGCGGCGCGCTCGGCGGGTTGCTCGGCGGTCGCTGAGCCGACCACCGCGAGGCTACCGCTGTCTGTGCGGCGTTCGGCCTACCGGGTGTTGTCGGGTAACCTCGACTGCCGCCCACCACTTCGCCCGTTTCTCACCGGAGGTGACCAGGCCCGTTGTCCATCAACGCACCCGCTGTCGGCGCTGCTCTGCGCCACGAAGTTCTGCCCATGCCGTCCCCGACCCGTCGGATCGAGGCCTTCCTGCAGGAGGAGGTCAGACAGACACCGTTCCTGGTGGTCGACCTCGATGTCGTGCAGGAGCGGTACCGCCGCCTCGACGACGCGTTGTCCAGCACCGAGCTGTTCTACGCGGTGAAGGCGAACCCGGCCCCGGAGATTCTCGAGCTGCTCGTGGCCCAAGGCTGCCAGTTCGACGTCGCCAGTCCCGGCGAAATCGACATGGCCCTCGCCGCGGGGGCGGACCCGTCCCAGCTGTCCTACGGCAACACCATGAAGAAGCGGACGGACATCGCTTACGCCATTGAGCGGGGCGTGCGGCTGTTCTCTTTTGACGCAGCCGAGGAGCTCGACAAGATCATCGACGTGTTGCGTTGTACCGGCGGCACGGTTCAACCCAGCGACGTGGTGGTGTTCTGTCGCATCCTGTGCGACGGTGCCGGCTCGGACTGGCCGCTTTCGCGCAAGTTCGGTTGCGATGTGGATCAGGCGGTTGAGCTACTCGTCGCCGCCGGCGAGCACGGGCTCGGCCTCGGCGTGTGCTTCCACGTGGGCTCCCAGCAACGCAATCCCGAGGCTTACCGGGCCACGCTGGCCATCGTCGCCCATGACATCGCCCATCCGCTGGCCGAGGCGGGTTTTTGGTTGCAGGCCATCAACGTGGGCGGCGGGTTCCCCGGTCGGTACCTGGTAGGGGTGCCAGAACCGGAGGAGTACGGGGCGGTTATCGAGTGCGCGGTGGCCGAACTGTTCGGGGATCGGCCCCCACGTCTCATCGCCGAGCCGGGTCGCTATCTGGTGGCTGACGCGGGGGTGATCCAGAGCGAGGTGGTGCTGGTGGCCCGCAAGTCCATCCACGACCAGCACCGCTGGGTGTACCTCGATATCGGCCTGTTCGGCGGGTTGGCCGAGTGCCTGGGTGAGGCCATCAAGTACCCCATCCGCAGCGTGCACGACGCAGGGCCCACCGGCCCGGTGGTAGTGGCCGGGCCCACCTGTGACAGTGCCGACGTGCTGTACGAGGAGTTCAAGTATCAGCTCCCGCTGGCCCTGGCGGCCGGGGACCGGGTGGAGCTGATCTCCACCGGGGCTTACACCACCACGTATTCCGCGGTGGCCTTCAACGGGTTCCCGCCGCTGCGGGCGTACTACCTGCCGGCGTCCGCACCGGGCTGAAGCACGCCTCAGCCGGCCTGCTCCAGGGCCAGGCGTGACAGCATCAGGGCGTGGTCGCGGCGTTTGGCCAACATCACCAGGTCCACCCCTTCGCTGGATTTTTG
>JANPEN010000434.1:0-13299 GCA_031422955.1 Acidimicrobiia bacterium | reverse complement strand
CCCTGGCCGGCGCCGCCTCGCTGGTGTCCTACCAGCGGGCCAAGGCGGAGAGCCTCGGTTTCGACGCCAGCGGTGGGATCATGGAGCGGGCCGAGAGGTTCCTGACCTTGGGGTTCGGCCTGCTCTTCGCCGAGCTGTTGGTCCCGGTGCTGTGGGTCATGTTGGCCCTGACCGGGTTCACCGCGGTGCAACGGTTCGTCAAGGTGTGGCGTCAGGCAGACCGGCCGATTCCGCCCCGCGCCCCGCGCCGTCGCCGCAACCGTCCCCGCCCCCGCCGCCCCGTGGCAGAGAGGGCCGAGCGCTGGCGCAACCAGATAGAAGCGCGGCGGGCCGCTCGCTGATCACCGGCGGGCCGTTCCATTCATCCCTCTCTGGCCACCATCGCGTACAAGGTCGGCGCCGTTTTTGTGCGCAGCCTGCCCCGACCCGTTGCCCTCCGTTTGGCTCAGCTGGGTGGCCGGGCGGCGGCATTGATCATGCCGGAAGGCCGTTTCCTGGTCGAACGCAACCTGCGGCGCATCGGGGCCGATCTCAGTCCCGCCCAGCTGAGGGCGCAGGTTCGGGAGTCCTTCGTCTTTTACGCCCGCTACTGGGTGGAATCGGCCCGGCTGCCGGCAACGGCGGACAAGTTTTTGGACGAAGGCCACGACGTCACCGGCTACGAGCACGTCCAAGCTGCCCTTGATCAGGGGAAGGGGCTCATCTTGGTGTTGCCGCACTTGGGTGGCTGGGAGTGGTCGGCCTTCTGGTTGGCCCGCATCAACCACGTCCGGGTGACCGCGGTGGTGGAGCCACTGCAACCGCCGGAGCTGATGGAGTGGTTCGTCGCCTTCCGTCGCTCGCTGGGCATGACGATCGTGCCCTTGGGCCCCCGAGCCGGCCAAGAGGTGCTGGCCGCCTTAAAACGCAACGACGTGGTCTGCCTGCTGGCGGACCGCGACGTGAGCGGCGGCGGTGTGGATGTGGAGTTCTTCGGCGAGAAGACCACCATGCCGGGTGGGCCGGCCACCTTGGCCCTGCGGGCGGGCGTGCCGCTGTGTCCCACCGCGGTCTATTTCGATGGTCCTTACGGGCACAGGGGCGTGGTCCGCCCGCCGTTGGATACCGTTCGCAGCGGGCGCCTTCGAGCCGACGTGACCCGCCTGACCCAGGCCGTGGCCGACGAGTTGGAGGAGCTCATCCGGGCCGCCCCCGCCCAGTGGCACCTCATGCAACCCAACTGGCCCAGCGACGAGATCGCCCTGGCGGAGTTCCGCGCCGGCACGGCCCGGCGCCGATGGCGGCGCGGCCCCCGCCTTCGCCGCCAGCCAGCCGAGCGAGCCGAGCAGGTAGGGCCGGCCGCGTCGGTTGAACTGGAACGATAGCGTCGGGTGCCATGCGCGTCGGGCTGGTGTCCCCCTACAGCCTCACCCGCCCTGGTGGTGTGCAGGGTCAGGTGCTGGGCCTGGCCCGCTCGCTGCGGCTATTGGGCCACGACGTGCGGGTCCTGGGACCTTGCGACGGCGCTCCACCGGAAGCGGGAGTCATCCCCCTGGGCAACTCCATGCCCATCGAGGCCAACGGTTCCATCGCCTCCCTGGCCCCAGACCCCTCCGCCCAGATGCGCACCATCCGGGCCTTGTGGGACGAGAACTTCGACGTCGTGCACCTGCACGAACCATTCGCTCCCGGTCCCACCTCAACCGCCCTGCTGATCGAGGACGCACCCCTCGTCGGCACCTTCCACGCGGCTGGCTCCAGCGCCCCCTACCGGTACTTGCAGCCGGTCCTGCGCTACTTCGCCGACTGGCTGTCGGTACGGGTGGCGGTATCGAAAGACGCCAGGGCGCTGGCCGCTGCAGCCATCGGCGGTTCCTTCGAGCTGCTATTCAACGGGGTGGAGATCGACCGTTTCGCCCACGCCACCCCCTGGCCCACCACCGTGCCCACCATCACCTTCCTGGGTCGCCACGAGCCCCGCAAGGGCCTGGTCCAGCTGCTCCAAGCGGTGCAGGACCTGCCCGGCGAGCTGGCCGTGTGGGTGATGTCGGACGGCCCCCAGACCGCCCAGCTGCAGGAACAGTTCAGTCACGACCCCCGCATCGAATGGCTCGGTCGCATCTCTGAGGAGGAGAAGGCCCAACGTCTGGCCGGCGCTGACGTGTTCTGCGCACCATCCCTGGGTGGCGAATCCTTCGGGGTGGTCCTGGCCGAGGCCATGGCGGCGGGGACCGCAGTGGTGGCCTCGGATCTGGCTGGTTATCGCAACGCGGCCCGTCCCGGTCGGGAGGCGCTGCTCGTGACCCCAGGCGATGTCGCCGCCCTCACCGTGGCGTTGGCCGATGTACTGGGCGATGCTGGCCACCGCGCCCGCTTGGTCGAGGCCGGCTGGGAACGGGCCCAGCAGCTGTCCATGCACCGGTTGGCGGCCTGCTACGAGGAGCTCTACCAGGAGGCATTGCGCCACGGCCCCACCGGGCGGCCCTGGGGTCAGCGTCGCCGTCAGCTGGGCCGGGCCCGTCGGCTGGTGGCCGCTACCATCGGTGCGTGAAAGTCTTCCTCCTGATCATTGTGGTGCTGGTGGTCGGCCTGCTCCTCTACGCCGTTCTCTCCTACAACGGGCTCATCAAGCTGCGTAACCGCATTGAAGCGGCCTGGTCCCAAATCGACGTGCAGCTCAAGCGGCGTTACGACCTCATCCCCAACCTGTTGGAGACGGTGAAGGGCTACGCCACCCATGAACGGGACACCCTCGAAGCGGTGGTCAACGCCCGGAACCGAGCCATGGCCGCCCCAAGCGCCAGCCCCGAGCAGGCCCAGGCGGAGAACGCCATTACGGGAGCGTTGCGCCAAGTGTTCGCCCTGTCAGAGGCGTATCCAGACCTCAAGGCCAACCAGAACTTCGCCCAGCTCCAAGAGGAGCTGACCAGCACCGAAGACCGCATCGCCTACGCCAGGCAGTTCTTCAACGACTCGGTGCTGCGCTACAACAGCAAGATCCAAGCCTTTCCCGGGGTGATCATGGCCAACGCGTTGGGCTTCAAGGCCCGCCAGTACTTCGAGGCCGACGACGGCTCTCGGGGCCCGGTTCAGGTCAAGTTCTGAGCCCTGAGTCCAAGTTCTGAGATGCTGTTTCGTTGATGTATGACCAGGTTGCCCAGAACCGACGCCGCTCCGTCGCGCTCGTCGGCTTCTTCTTCGTGTTCACCGCCCTGGCGGCCACCGCCATTGCCTACGGGGTCGGCCTGGGTGCGCCGGGCATAGCCATCGCGGTGGTCTTTGCCGGCCTGTCCGCCTTCGGGTCCTACTGGAAGAGCGACGCCATCGCGCTGGCCGTCAGCCGGGCTCGCCCCGCCGACGAAGCCACCTACGCCAGGCTCCACAACCTGGTCGAGGGGCTCTGCATCGCATCGGGGCTGCCCAAACCCCGCCTCTACGTCATCGACGATGTCGCCCCCAACGCCTTCGCCACCGGACGCAACCCCCAACACGCGGCCATCGCGGTGACTACCGGCCTGCTGGAGCGGCTCGACCGGGTGGAGCTGGAAGGGGTGCTGGCCCATGAGCTCTCCCACGTCAAGAACTACGACATCTTGGTGTCGACCCTGGCCATCGTCATGCTCGGGGTGATCACCTTGCTGGCCGACCTCAGCTTTCGGTTCCACTGGCTGTCCGGTCATCGCCGCAACGAGCGCTCCAGCGCAGGACCCCAGGCCATCCTGGCCGTGTTCGGCCTGGTCATGATCATGGTCGGGCCCATTGTGGCCAAGCTCATCCACCTGGCCATCAGCCGCCGTCGGGAACAGCTGGCCGACTTTTCGGCGGTCGAGATGACCCGCTATCCCCCCGGTCTCATCTCTGCGCTGGAGAAGCTCCGGGCCGACTCGTCGGTAGTGCGCTCGGGGTCTCGGGCCACCGCCCACATGTGGATTGAGGACCCTATGGCCCAACGAGCGGAGGATGGCCACCTGTCCAAGCTGAATCGGCTGTTCAACACCCATCCTCCCCTGCAACAGCGCATCGAAGCGCTGCGGGAGCTGTAAACCGCACGGCCCAGGCGGACCCGAACCCATGTGCCAGAGCCCATGGGGCGCCGATTACCATCGTGGCCATGACCGAGCCCGTGACGCAGCCAACCGTGACGCCCCAACCCGGTGACCGTCAGACCGGCACCCTCGGGGTGAAGCGGGGCCTGGCCGAGATGCTCAAAGGTGGGGTGATTATGGACGTGGTCACCCCCGAACACGCCAGGATCGCGGAGGACGCGGGGGCGGTGGCGGTCATGGCCTTGGAGCGGGTCCCCGCCGACATCCGGGTGCAGGGCGGGGTGGCCCGCATGTCCGATCCGGACATGATCGAGGCGATCAAGGCCACCGTCACCATCCCGGTCATGGCCAAGGCCCGCATCGGTCATTTCGTGGAGGCCCAGATCCTTGAGGCCCTCGGGGTTGATTACGTCGATGAGTCCGAGGTGCTGACCCCCGCCGATGAGGCCCACCACATCGACAAATGGGCCTTCACGGTGCCCTTCGTGTGTGGGGCTACCAACCTGGGCGAGGCCCTGCGTCGCATCAGCGAGGGGGCCTGCCTGATCCGTTCCAAGGGTGAAGCCGGCACCGGCAACATCGTGGAGGCGGTGCGTCACTTGCGCAGCATCATCGGCGATATCCGCCGCATCACCCAGGCCGACTCGGCCGAGTTGTTCGAATGGGCCAAGCGCCTGCAGGCGCCCCTGTCGCTGGTCCAAGAGGTGGCCGAGCGGGGCTGGTTGCCGGTGCCCATGGTCTGCGCCGGCGGGATCGCCACCCCCGCCGATGCCGCCCTGGCCATGCAACTGGGGGCCGAGTCGGTGTTCGTGGGCTCAGGCATCTTCAAATCCAGCGAGCCGGAGAAGCGGGCCAAGGCCATTGTCGAGGCCACCACCCATTTCCGTGATCCCCACATCCTGGCCAAGGTAAGCAGGGGCCTGGGCGAGCCGATGACAGGTATCGGCATGGACGAGTTGACCCTCAAGCTGGCCGATAGAGGCTGGTGAGTGACGGTGGGCGGCCGGTGGATGGCTGTCGGTGGCCGGTCCGGTGTCCGGATCAACGATGTCCTCCGCTCTCGAAGGTGGCCTATCCGCTCTCGAAGGTGACCTAGGTAACGTGAGCCACCGTGTTCGCTGAAGCGAGGCCTCCAGGTGCGTATCGGCGTGCTTGCCCTCCAGGGCGCCTTCGCTCGCCATGCCAGCGTTTTCGCTGAGCTGGGGGCGGCCACCGTCTTGGTGCGGGCCCCGGCCGACCTGGTTGGAGTCGACGCTTTGGCCATGCCGGGCGGCGAATCGACCACCATGTCCAAGCTGTTGGTCACCTCCGGGCTCTTCCCCGAGTTGCACGCGGCCATCAGAGCCGGGCTGCCGGTCCTGGGGACCTGTGCCGGCATGATCCTGTTGGCCCACGAGGTGCTCGACGGCCGGGCCGACCAGGTCAGCTTCGACGCCATCGACATCACCGTGCGCCGCAACGGGTACGGCCGCCAAGTCGATAGCTTCGAAGCCGATCTGACCATCGCCGGACTGGATGAGACGTTCGGAACACCAGGGGGGACGCCAGCGGGGGCGGTGGCCGGCGGGGTCTTTCGGGCGGTCTTCATCCGGGCTCCGGTGGTCACCGACGTCGGGGCGGGTGCCCAGGTCCTTGCCCGCTATCAGCACATGCCGGTGCTGGTGCGTCAGGGCGTTGTCACCGTGGCCTCGTTCCATCCCGAGCTCAGCAACGATCATCGGCTCCACGCACAGTTCCTGCAGGAGGTGGGTTGACATGTCCGGCCATTCGAAATGGGCGACGATCAAGCACAAGAAGGGGGCGGCGGACAAGGCCCGGGGCAAGCTCTGGGCCAAGTTGATCCGCCAGGTCGAGGTGGCCGCTCGAGCGGGAGGGGGCGATCTAGACGCCAACCCCAGCTTGCGCACCATGGTTGACAAGGCCAAGGGCGCCTCGGTGCCCAACGACACCATCGAGCGGGCTATCAAGCGGGCCACCGGCGATCTCGACGGGGTGAACTATGAGTCCGCCACCTACGAGGGCTACGCGGCCGAGGGCGTGGCCGTGTTCGTGGAAGCGTTGACCGACAACCGCAACCGAACCTCCGCCGACGTGCGCCACCTGTTCTCCAAAAACGGCGGATCCATCGCCGAACCGGGGGCGGTGGCCTGGCAGTTCGAGCGGCGCGGCATCATCGCGGTGGATCGTGCGGTGAGCGAGGACGATGTGATGTTGACCGCCTTGGATGCGGGCGCCGAGGACATCGTCGACGAGGGCGACAGCTGGCGGGTAACCTGCCAGCCGACCGATTTGGGCGCGTTGCGTCTTGCGTTGGAAGCGGCCAAGATCACCTATAGCTCCGCTGATGTGACCTGGTTGCCCAAAGCGACGGTGGCCTTGAACACGGTGGCCGCCGCTCAGCGGGTGCTGCGCCTCATCGACGCCCTGGACGACCACGACGACATCCAGGACGTGTACGCCAACTTCGACATCCCCGACGAGATCCTCCAAGCCGTCGACGCCTGAGCGGCGCGCTCCCGGCCCCGCTATCCGCGTGCGCAAGCGGTGGGGCCGGTACGATCGCACACATGTTCGTACTGGGGATCGATCCGGGCGTGTCGCGTTGCGGCTACGGCGTCCTCGAACGGGTTGGTTCGCGCACCAGGGCGGTAGCCATTGGTGTGTTGCGCACGGCCCCCTCCGAGCCGTTGCCCATGCGCCTGGCTGAGTTGGCCGGTGAGATTGCCCAGCTGTTCGATGAGTACCGGCCCGATGCCTTGGCCCTTGAGCGGGTGTTGTTCCAAGTGAACGTGCGCACCGCCATGTCGGTGGGCCAGGTGTCGGGGCTGTGCATGGTCGAAGCGGCCCGGCGCCAGGTGTCCGTCACCGAGTACTCCCCGAACCAGGTCAAAGACACCGTGGTCGGCTACGGGGCGGCCACCAAGGACCAGGTGGCCCGCATGGTGCAGACCATCTTGGGTCTGGCCCAACCCCCCCGCCCCGCCGACGCGGCCGACGCCGCCGCGGTGGCCTTATGTCATCTCTCCCACGCCAGCCTGGCCGAGGCCATCCGATGATCAGGACCCAGCCGTGATCGGCTCGCTGCGGGGGGTGGTGCTCGAACGCCGCCCCGGCGAGGTGCTGCTGGAGGTGGCCGGCATCGGCTACCGGGTGCAGTTGACCGGGGCTGGCCTGGCCGCCCTGGGCATGGGCCCCGGGCCGGTGCTCGTCTACGTTCACCAGCACTTTCGCGAGGACCACCAGTCCTTGTACGGCTTCTTGGCCGCCACCGAGCGGGACTGTTTCGAGAGCCTGATCGCCGCCCACGGGGTGGGCCCGGCCCTGGCCATGGCCGTGTTGTCGGTCCACAAGCCCGACCAGTTGGTGAAGATTCTGGCCGAAGGCGACGTGGCCGCCCTGTGCCTGGTGCCGGGGGTCGGCAAGAAGACCGCGGCCCGGCTGCTGGTGGAGCTGCGGGCCAAGCTGGACATCGATACCTACCTGGCCGGTCCCTCCGACACCCTGGGTGTGAGCAGGGTCGGCCCTGGTGTTGTCGCCGACTCGCCTCGGGCGGTGGTGCGCCAAGCCCTGGCCGAGTTGGGCTACGGGCCAGAAGAGATCCGCGGGGCGTTGGAGGGCCTGGGTGACGCAGGGAACGAGGAGGCAGGACCAGCGCTGGACGAGGCGGCCTTGCTGCGCTCCGCCCTCCAGAAGCTGGCCGGGGGTCGCTGAGGCGATGCGAGATGAGTTCCTCGAGCCGGCCGAGCAGCCTGACGACGCCCCCGTGGAGGTGGGCCTACGGCCCCGACTGTTGGCCGACTTCGTGGGTCAGGCCGAGCTGCGTGAGCACCTTCAGGTCATGTTGGAAGCGGCCCGCAAGCGGGGTCAGGCGGTCGACCATCTGCTTTTCGCCGGACCACCGGGGCTAGGCAAGACCACCTTGGCTGGCATCGTTGCCGCCGAGGCCGGGGTGACCATGCACGTCACCTCGGGCCCCGCATTCGAACGCCAAGGCGACGTAGCTGCCATCCTGACCAAGCTTGAGGAGGGCGACGTGCTCTTCATCGACGAGATCCACCGACTGGCCCGGCCGGTGGAAGAGGTGCTCTATCCGGCCATGGAGGATTTCCAGCTCGACATCATGCTGGGCAAAGGTCCCGCCGCTCGCACCTTGCGCCTGGATCTGCCCCGCTTCACCCTCATCGGCGCCACTACCCGAACCGGCCTCATCACCGGGCCGCTGCGCGACCGATTCGGTCATGTGGCCCGCCTCGACTACTACGAGCCGGCTGAGCTGGAAGCCATTGTCAGCCGGGCGGCAGACATCTTCGGTATCGCCATCGCCCCCGCCGGCGCCTTCGAGATCGCCCGCAGGGCCCGGGGCACGCCCCGCATCGCCAACCGGCTGTTACGCCGGGTCAGGGACTTCGCCGAGGTGAGGGCGCAGGGGATTATCGACCTTGAGGTGGCCAAGGCCGGCCTGGCCTTGTTCGGGGTGGACGAGAAAGGCCTGGACAAGGTGGATAGGGCCATCCTTTACGCCCTATGCCGGCGCTTCGGTGGAGGGCCGGTGGGGTTGAGCACGCTCGCTATCAGTGTGGCCGAGCCCACCGAGACGGTGGAAGACGTCTACGAGCCGTTCCTCATCCAGTGTGGGCTACTCACCCGCACTCCTCGAGGTCGGGTGGCCACACCGGCGGCCTGGGAACATCTCGGCCTGGTCGCACCGGTCGAGCAAGGTTTCGGGGCGTCCTCGCTCTTCGAGGACAACTGACCGGCGCCATCGAGGGCTCGGCCCCCGAAACTAACTCGCCATGAGCTGGACCAGAAACAGGCGGCCGTGCCCGAAGGAAATGCCGGTACCTGCGGCGTAGGCATGGGGTACCCGCATGTTGGCCAGGTGGCCCGGTGAGCGTTCCAGCGCCCGGTGGGCGTCAACCAGCCCGACCGAGGAATAGGCGACGTTCTCGCCCACCCAGTTCCAGCCCCAGCTCAGCGGCACCGACAGGTCCTGGTGATAGAGGGTGTTGTCGGTAGCCAGCCGGTCGGCGTGGACCCGGGCGAGGATGGTGAGCCAAGGGTCTTGGCCCACCTCGTTGAGGCCGGCTGGCCCGCGGGTCTGGTTGATCAGCCAGATGCTGTCGAACTCGGCCCGGGGGTAGACCGAGGCCCCCGCGCTGTTGTGGGAACTGAGAAGGACACCGCTCAAGAGCAGAACGGAACAAACCGATGCAAACAACGATCGAACTGGGTGGCGTAGGAGTCCCATAGTGTCCGACTCCGTCGTCTTTCGATGGCGCCGCCGAGATGGGACGATGGTCCTAGTTGTCCGCACTCGCTGAAGGCTCCCTGGTGGCTCGCTCGCTTTCGGTAACCCAAATGTAACTGGAATGTGATGGTCGGCCGTGCGGATATCCTCCTATTCAGCCGCGCGTTGGTGCCATAAAGCAACAAAGAGTGAGATTTAGACCGCATAAAGTGGTTTACCGTGACCAAAGGGCTCTCGATCGTCCCCGTATGGATACCGATGCATTCGACTACGACCTACCAATCGACCGAATAGCTCAACAGCCGATTCATCCGCGCGAGGCCGCCCGCCTCCTCGTGGATGGCGGGTTCGCAACGGGCTCGCAACATCGTTACGTTTCCGACCTCCCCGGCTTATTGGAACCGGGGGATGTCGTCGTGGTCAACGACACCCGCGTCATTCCGGCCCGCTTGCACCTGCGCCGGACCAGCGGCGCCGCCGTTGAGTTGCTTCTGCTGGAGGAGATCGGACCCCGCCAATGGCAGGCCCTGGCCCGTCCCAGCCGGCGACTTCGCCCCGGCGAGCGGCTGACCGTGGAGGTTGGCGAAGCGTCAATGGCGAGCGGCGGTCTCGATGCACCGGCGGTGGTGCTCGGCCAGGCCCTGGGGGAGGGGCGTTGGGAGATCGTGTTCGACGCAGGGCCCCCGGTGCTGGACCTGCTCGAGCGCTTCGGCGAGGTTCCCCTTCCGCCCTACATCACTGCTCGACTAGAGGACCCCGAGCGCTATCAGACCGTGTTCGCTCGCCGTCCTGGCTCGGTCGCGGCTCCCACGGCAGGGCTGCATCTGTCCGCCTCGGTGCTAGCTGGCCTGGCCGAGCGAGGCATCGGCCTGGCCACCGTGGATCTGGTTGTCGGGTTGGGGAGCTTTCGCCCCATCACCACCGCCAAGGTGGAAGACCACCTCATGCACGAGGAGGCCTACCGCATCCCGGAAGCCACCATCGAAGCGCTGGGCCAGGCCAAGCGGGTGGTGGCGGTGGGTACCACCGTGGTCCGCACCCTGGAAAGCTGGGCCGCCACCGGCCAAGCCGAGGGACGTAGCCGGTTATTCATCCGCGATCCCTACCCCTTTGCGGTGGTGGATCTGCTCCTGACCAACTTCCATGTGCCCCGGTCCTCGCTGCTGGTCCTGGTCGACGCCTTCGTCGGCCCCCGCTGGCGCGACCTCTACACCGAGGCCCTGCGCCACCCCTACCGTTTCCTATCCTTCGGTGACGCCATGCTTCTGACCCGCTCCTGAGCCGGGACCGGGGCCCCCTCCACTCACTGCAGGCCATACTGGCGGGCGGTGGAACTCCAGATCGACCAGACCCACGGTGAGGCCAGAGCCGGCTGGCTGCACACCACCCGTGGGGTGCTGCCCACTCCGCTGTTCATGCCGGTGGGCACCCGAGGGGCCGTACGCACCCTCGACAGCGAGGATCTAGAGCGCCTCGGGGCCCGCATCGTGCTGGGCAACACCTACCACCTGATGCTGCGACCAGGGGCAGAAGCGATTGCCGCGCTGGGTGGCTTACACGGCTTCATGAGCTGGTCAGGCCATCTCCTGACCGACTCCGGGGGCTACCAGATCTTTTCCTTGGCCCCCAAGGTGGACGAGGAAGGAGCCCGCTTCCAGTCCACCTACGACGGCTCCTACCATCAGCTCAGCCCCGAGCAGGCGGTGGAGGTGCAGGCCCTCTTGGGGGCGGACATCCAGATGGCTCTGGACGTGTGCCCGGGGCTACCCGCCCCCCCGGAGGTGGTGACGGCAGCCACCGAACGAACTCACCGCTGGGCGGAGCGGGCTCGTCGCCAGTTCCTGGCCCTGGGGGAGCGGCGTCCCGCCCATCAGCAGCAGTTCGGCATCGTCCAGGGTGGAATCGACCCCCAGCTGCGACGCCGCAGTGCCCTGGCCGTCACCAGCATCGGCTTCGACGGCTACGCCCTCGGCGGCCTCTCCGTCGGTGAGACCAGGGCCGAGATGCTCCCCGCCCTGGCCGCCGCCACCGCCGAGCTGCCCCACAACCAACCCCGGTATCTGATGGGGGTGGGCGACCCGGCCGGGCTGATCGAGGGGGTGGCCCACGGCATTGACCTGTTCGACTGCGTGTTGCCTACCCGCCTGGCCCGCCACGGCACGGTGCTAACCGACGGGGGGCGCCTGAATTTGCGCAACGCTCGCTACGCCCGCGACGACCGCCCCCTCGATCCCGACGCCCTCTGCCCCCTCACCCAGCGCTACTCGCGGGCCTATTTGCGCCATCTGCTGGGGGTGCATGAGCTGACCGCCATGCGCATCTTGACCCTGCAGAACCTGTGGTGGTTGGCCCGGCTGATGGACCGAGCTCGGGCCGCAATCGTGGCTGGCACCTTCGCCTCGCTGCACCATGACGTGTTGGAGGTGTGGGGCGGGCGCTAGCCTGGCTCCGCCATGTCTGGATTTATTTTACCCCTGCTGCTACTCGGTGTGATGTATTTCGTTCTCTTCGTGCCTCAACGCAAGAAGCAGAGAGCGCAACAGAACCTCATCTTCACCCTCGGCCCAGGTGACGAGGTGGTGACCAGCGGAGGGATTTACGGCGGGGTGACCGAGGTGGAGGGCGATGTCCTCTACCTCGAGATCGCTCCCGACATCGAGATCAAGGTGGCCAAGCGGGCCATCGCCGATCGAATCTACCGGGCTAATGCGCCCGCGGTAAGCGCAGCCCCGCAGGCCAAGTCAGGCCTGGAGCGGTTGATGGGCCGGGCCATGGCCGGCAAGGCCGCCGCCAGCACCCCTGCTCCCGACAAGCCCGACGACAGCAAGCCCGACGACAGCAAGCCCGACCTAAAGAAGCCTGAGGTCAGCAAGCCCGACGATGCAGCGTCGGCGGAGATCGAAGGGACCGACACCCCGACTGTGCCAGAGCCCTATGAGGCTCCCGAGGGCGAGAAGAACAAGAAGAACAAGAACTAAGCGTGCGTCGCTCCGGTCTCGCTTCGCTCATTGCCTTCATTGTCGTGGTCTTCGCGCTGCTCGGCGCGGTCCTGGCGGCAGGATGGCAGCCGCTGCTCGGTCTGGATCTGCAGGGTGGCGTTGCCGTCGTGCTCAAGCCCACCACCCCCGCCGACGAGGAGCAGATTCAGCAAGCGGTCGGCATCATCCGCAGCCGGGTCGATGCCATCGGCGTGGCCGAGCCCGACATCACCACCCAAGGCGGCAACGTCGTGGTGCAGCTGCCAGGCGTGAAGGACCGGGAACGGGCCCTGGAGCTGGTCGGTACTACCGCCGAGCTGCGCTTTCGGCCGGTGCTGCAAGTGTTTCTACCGCCTGCCGCACTAGCCGCCACCGCCACCGCGGGAGACTCCAGCGGGACCACCGAAGTGCCGGCTTCCACGGCCCCTGCTTCCACCGTCCCGGCTTCCACGGCCCCGGCTTCCACCGGCTCGCCGACCAGTCAGCAGCAGAGCATGGGCCGGAGCGGCACCCCACAGGTCGGCTCGGCCCCGGGCGAGTACGCCTTGACCGCCTTTCGCCAAGACACCACTACCACCAGCGCAGCGGCAACGGCCAGCTCCACCCCCGGATCCACCACGGTGTCCTCTGCCGCCGACGTCACCACCACCACGAGCGCCACCGCGAGCGCGACCACCACGAGCCCGGCCACCGCTCCCAGTGCGCCGGTCCCCGACCTGTCCCAGCTCTCGCCCGACGTCACCGATCGGGCGGGCGACGTCAACGAAGACGCCGTCATCCTGCCCGAGTACGACCGGGAATCGGGCGAGGAAAGCTTTCGTTACGCCCTCGGTCCGACCATGGTGACCGGAGATGCGCTGGTGGCGGACAAGACCAACGCCAGCTTGAACCCGAACAGCGGCGGCTGGTTCGTTTCCCTCACCTTCAAAGACGGCGACGAGAACGTGGGCGCCTGGCGCCGAGCCGCCGTCGCCTGTGTCAGCAAAGACCCCAACGTGTGTCCCACCGGTCGGCTGGCGGCGGTGCTCGACGGCGTGGTGATCTCCGC
>JANPEN010000433.1:0-4486 GCA_031422955.1 Acidimicrobiia bacterium | reverse complement strand
ATGATCGTGGTGGTGCGGATCCCCGCCATGGTGGAGGAATCCGGCGGGCTCATCGGGGTCAGCGAGGCCGTGGGCGCCCACCCCGACCAGGCTGGGGGCGGGCAGGCTCTGGGCAGGCAGGACGGCGGTGTGAGGGGCGTGGGCGGCGACCCCACGCAGCCGGGGCGACACCGACGGGCGGGAAGATCGCCAAGCGGCCAAGAGGTTCTTGACCAACCACAGGCCCAGGCCCAGCACGATGGCGGCGGAGGCCAGCTGCAGCCAGGCGTAGATGCGCTCCAGGGGGAAGGTTGCCGAGGCCGCCAGGGTAAGCCCACCCAGGATGAATACTCCCGACGTGTGGGAAAGGGCGACGGTGGCGGCCAGGGCGGCCGCTTGGCGTCGACTTCCCCGAGTGCCGACCAGGTAGGCGGCCACCACCGTCTTGCCGTGCCCGGGGGCCAAACCGTGCAGCGCACCGAGACCGGCGGCTACCGCCACGGCCACGGCCATGGCCCACCAACCCTGATCCCCTCGACCGATCAAGGCCGAAAGGGGATCGCTGGCCTGACGATCCGAAGGCTCCGCCGGTTGGACCCGACCGTCGTCGTCCTCGCCGGACCCTGCGTCCGCCGGCGGTACCGGCCCTGGTAGTCCGGCCTGGGCCAGGCTGGCGGCGGGATCGGTGACATCGAGGGTGGCTCGAGCGGATTTCACCCGGGGTACCGATCCTGCGGCCGCCGGCGGGTAGTTGGTGAGGCGGTCGCTCGTGGTCTGGGTGGGAACCTCGCTTTGCACCTCCACGCCGTGGCCTCGCAGGGTCACCTCTCGCCAGCCGATGCGCTCGGCGTCGTTCCCGTCGAGGTAAACCAGCTCGGTTTGGTCTCGGGGGATGGCTCCCTCGCTGCGCAGCGTGCACTCCAGACGCATGGTGTCCAGCTGTCCCTGGCCGGGCGTGACCGTTACCCGGCTAGCCAAAGGCACCAAGGGCCACGGGGTCTTGCCCACCCGAAGGTCCAACCCGGCGGCCAGCTCCCCACAACGAGCCTCCCCATACTGTTCGGTACTGCCAGCGGCGTCGAGGGCGGCACGCTCTTGGAAGGTGGGGACCTCGGCCAGATCGACCACGTAGTCCACCGCCACCCCATTCGGGGCGACGACGATGCCGCTGTAGTGGTTGACGGTGTAGTTGCCCAGCGGATGAGCGCCGGCGACACCCGCGGAAGCACCGAGCAGACTGATCACAAGCACCACCCCGCCTACCAAGGCGAGGGCCCAACACGGGCGCCTAGGGCCGGGGTTCATGGTGTCCACTCCGGGGTTCATGGTGTCCACTCCGGCGGTACGGCCACGCCCAGTCGGCTGGCTAGGTCCGACAATTCTGCTCGCAGGGCGAAACTCAAGAATGGGTTGGTGCTAAAAGCCAGGCTCAGCTCGTCCCGCGCCCTGGCCGCGTCGCCTACCGCGTCGAACGCGATGGCCGCATGGGCCCGCAGCGCGGCGTCGCCCCCGCCTAGCTTCAATGATTGCTCCACGTAGGGTAATGCCTCGGGTGCTCGTCCGGCCCGGGTGAGGGACCAGGCCAGTGCATCGGCCCCGTAGATGGAGGGTTGGGCGGCGAAGGCTGTTTCGGCTAAGGCGATGTCGGGCCGGCCCCGGTCGGCCAGGTGCACGGCTAACTCCAGATCGATGGTGGCGCCGCTGGAACGCTGGAGTTGCACAATGATGTCGACCAAGTCGTCGCCGGTGGGCGCTACGCCGGCCAGGCGTTGCAGGTCGGCCAGCAGCGTGGCGGCTCCCAACGTGGGCACTCGGTTGACGGAACGCTCTAGGCGCTCGATGGCGTCCCCGGTTCGCCCGACCGCGGCGTCGGCGCGGGCCAGGCCGATTTCGGCCAGGGTGAGCTCAGGGGCCAGTTCCAAGGCCCGGCGGTAGCGGGTGGCGGCGTCCTCGGCTCGACCCCCGTTGAAGAGGATCTCTCCCTGTAACGCCACCACCGTGGCGAGAGCCACAAGTGGGCGGGCATCTCCGCCCCGGAAGGCGGCCGCCTCGCCGCCGGCGGCGGCCTCGGCGGCGACCATGGCGGTCAGCGCACCGGCGCGGTCGCCCCGCAGCTCCCGTTGGTAGGACGCTCGGGTGAGGGCGGCGACGCCGGGACGGGCATCGAGGAGTTGCTGGCTGTAGTCCGCCGCCGCTTCGTAACGGCCCAGTTCCACGTTGGCGTCGACCAGTACGGCCAAGGTTTCGGGGTTGCCTGGCCGTTGGGCCAAGGTCTTCTCACCCAAAGCCAGTGCTCGTTCGAATTGGTGCTGGGAGAGGGCGAGGGATGCTCTGGCCACGATCGAGGAGGGATGGTCGGGATAAATGCGGTCGGCTTGGTCGAAGGCCGCGCCAGCTTGGTCGTAATAGCTGGGGTCTCCGGTTTGGGCGGCACGGGAAAGGTAGGCGCCGCCCAGTTGTTGCCAGGCGACGAGGTCGTCAGGTCGGTTGGCTACCGCCCCTTCCAGGCCGGCGATCACGTCGGCCGCCGTTCGGGGGGTGGTCACGTTGGAGGGTGGTTCGGGATTATCGAGGAATCGCACGGCGGCGGCGGCGAGCAGGCTTGCCACCACCAGCGGCCCGGCCCAACGGACCAGCCGAGGTGGTCCCCCGTCGCGGTCTTCGCCCTCTTGGTGGTGGTCGCCGTGGTGGTGGTCCCGGGAGCGTGACCACCTTGCCAGAGGGCGACGGCGCCCATCGATCTCCACCGGTTGGTCGATGCCATCGGCCGGATCCGGAACGAGGTCCCGAGGGTGTTCGTGGTATTCGGTACCGGTCCGCGCAGTGGGAAAGATGGGCGTCGTCATGTCCCTAACTCAGTCTTCGTCGCTGTCGTAGCCCTGCAGCGGCGGGGCGACGTAGGGGAAATGGCCGAGGAAGGGAACGTTGGTTTTATCCACCCCGTCGGTCAGGGCGTTGTTGGGCGCCTTGTTGAACTCGGGGGTGAAGGGGGTGCCGCCGGCCAGGGCCCGCAGCTCGATGTCGACCACGTCGTCTACCAAACGGCGGCCGTTGGGGAAGCCGTCCATGTCACCGCCGAGCAGGCCAAGACGGTTCTGCTCGTTGGGATCGGACTCGGTCGGCTTGATGGTGTAGTTGAGCCGGATGAACTCCGAGGCCTTACCCCACTCTGGCTTGTTGAGCCCGGGAATTCCGGTGAGGAAGATGGTGGCGAGGTCATTGCGGGGGGCGGCCGGAACCTTCACACCCGGGTAGAGAACCGGGATCAGCTTGGCTACCTCGGGGTCGAGCACCTTGGCCGCGAACTGGGCGTCCTCGGTGGGGTAGGAAGCGTTGAACTTGTCCTTGGAGCCCAGCGGCACCACGACTTCGTTCACCAGCGGCATGCCCAGACGGGAGACCTGCACCCAGCGGCCCCAGTTGTAAACCTCAGACCCGTCGTTGCCGAACACCCGATCTGACATTCGGTAAGTCGAGGAGTACACCCCAATCACCTTGTCCTGCACGAAGTATTCGGCCTTCTTCTGGTCGATGTAGGCGATGGGAAGCTTGATGGCGATGGAATGCACGTTGTATTCCTCCAGGCTGTCCTCTCCTTCCTCGGTCGAGAGTGGGATGAGGTGGGCCTGGTTCAGTGGGCGCAAGCCAGCCAGGTCGAAGATCGAGCCGAGATCCACGAAGAAGGGATCCTTGCGGGGCCCCGCGAACAGCTCGATGTTCCCCTTGTTGGTGGAAACCTTGTGGACACCGGCCGAGCCCAGGTTTTCCTCGTAATCCGGTGTGGAGCGCGGCCCAATGTTCGCCGGGGGTACCACCACATTCTCGGCGAGGACCCGACTCTGATCGGCGAAGAACTCCGTCACCGTGTAGGTCTGGACCACGTTGAGGTCGGGATCGTCCAGGGAGGTGACCTGCCCGGTGTTGTAGAGGAACGTGTCCGGGTTCATGATCTTGGTCGAGAAGCGCCACTGATAGCGCAGATCGTCGATGGCATCCCCGTTGATGTCGACGTTGATCTCATAGAGCGCATCGTCACCGAAACGGTGGAAGTTGGGTCCGCCGGCCGGCTCCTCCATGGGAATCCAGTTCGCCACCAGGGTCACGCTGTTGGGGTCGTCGGGACTGACGAACGCATACGTGTCGGTATTGTCCGCCACGGGGTCTTCGGTGATCAGGGGTGCTTCCCGGTGGCTGGAGCCGCCGGCGGGCTGGAGGCTGAGTCCCGCCGCCAGCAGTCCGCCGATGGCCAGGCCGCCGAGCGTTGCCCGGCCCCAACCTCGTCGTATTTTGCGGATCATGTCCTGGTTCCTCTCTTTTGGCTGTTCGCTTGCTTGCTTGGGGATTTGGCCTATTTGGGGAACTGGCTGGCCGGGCCGGATGGGAGGCTCAGGTCGCCAGGACGCCGATGGCGATCCAGCGATCGCCGAGCGGGCCGAGGATGACCCGTTGGGCCACCGGGCTCTTGATGGCCACGGTGCGAGCCCACTCCACGGACTCGGTACCGAAA
>JANPEN010000432.1:0-9748 GCA_031422955.1 Acidimicrobiia bacterium | reverse complement strand
AGCCGGCCGTGCCTCTCGAGGGCGGCCTGACCGAGATCACCGGTCCGCTTCGTCGTACCCGCATCATCGATCCCGCCGAGGCTGATCTGACCAAGGGGGAAGCAGGCGAGGCGGTGGGTCAGCGCATCGTGGTGGCCGGCCGGGTGCTCGACGCCAACGGCCAACCGCTGGCCGATGCGATGGTGGAGATCTGGCAGGCCAACTCCTCTGGCCGCTACCGCCATCGGGGAGACCAATGGCCGGGCCGCCTCGATCCCAACTTCACCGGCGCCGGCCGTGCGGTCACCGACGCCGAGGGCCGCTACCGGTTCCTGACCGTCAAGCCGGGGGCGTACCCCTGGGGCAATCACGTCAACGCCTGGCGGCCGGCCCACATCCATTTTTCGCTGCTGGGGCGCTGTTTCACCCAACGGTTGATCACCCAGATGTACTTTCCCGGCGATCCGCTGTTCTTCCAAGATCCCATCTTCAATGCCGTGGCGGACCCCGCCGCTCGCCAACGGCTGGTTTCGGTGTACGACCACGAGTTGTCCGAGCCCGAGTGGGCCCTCGGTTTCCGCTGGGACATCGTGTTGAGGGGCCACGAGCAGACCCCCTTCGAGCTCGCCACCTTCGAGAATGCCACCCTCGAGAATGCCACCCTCGAGAACGGACCCGACCATGGCTGAACCGCTCGCCGATCAAGATGGCCAGCTGCGGGGGCTGACCCCGAGCCAAACGGTGGGACCGTTCTTGCACTTGGTGTTGGCGGACCCCTCCGAGGCCTTTGCCGTACCCGAAGGTACGGCCGGTGGGTTCTGGCTGCGGGGCAGGGTCACTGATGGCAACGGTGAAGCGGTGTTCGACGCCTTGGTGGAAACGTGGCAGGCGGACCCTTCCGGTCGGTTCGACCATCCCGAGGACCCCCGCGGGGCCCAGCCCTCCGAGCGGATCGGGTGCAGCGGGTTTGGTCGCTGCGCCACCGACGATGAGGGCAACTGGGCCATCTTCACCGTCAAACCCGGTTCGTTGCCCGGCCTCAATGGAGCAGTGCATGCACCCCATTTGGCCGTGTCGGTGTTCGCCCGGGGCTTGTTGGACCGGGTGGTGACCCGGGCCTACTTCGCTGACGAGGAGGAAGCCAACGCGGCTGACTCGGTACTGGCCACCCTGCCCGATCCGTCCCGGCGGGCCACGCTGTTGGCGGCGGTCAGCGACGACGGGTACCGCTTCCACGTGCGCCTCCAAGGGCATGACGAAACCGTTTTCTTCGACCTCGTATAGGCGAGCGTGCCCCGTCCTTCAGGGCGGGGGTGAATCGCCGGGCCGTGCCGGACCGTTTAGGCTTGTTTCGGGCGTCCGCGTCTGCGGTTCGGGGATCGCTGGTTCTCTACGTACTGGCGGACGACGTCGAGCGGGGCGCCGCCGCAGGAGATCACGGCGTAGGACGGCGACCAGAAATGGTCGCCCCACAGGACCCGTTTCACTTCGGGCAGCCCGAGCGCTCGGACCCGCCGGGAGGACACGCCTTTCATACTGTTGACCAGCTTGGACAGGGCAACTTTCGGCGGGTAGGTGACGAGTAGGTGGACGTGGTCGTGGTCGTGTTCGTAAGCGTCGATTGTCACTTCGAACTGTTCGGCGACATCTTGGCATGCCTGCCCGATTTCGGCGCCGACGTGTTCGCTGATCGCATCACGCCGATATTTCGTGATGAAGACCAAGTGTGCGTGGAGCTGGTAGAGGACGTGGCGGCCGGTGCGCCAATCTTCAGACAAGGTCATTGCGGAAACATAGACCAACCCGCTAGGTTGGTGACCGTGACTCCTGCAAAGCTCGCCAATTCCGGGCGAAGTTACCGGGCCTACCTGACCGGAGGATCAGAGCAGGCGAGGGCGGTAGCGCAGGTCGACGGGTCATGCCGGGTGATCGGCCGCCTGGCGATCGAACGCCACGAAATGCGCGGGTCGATGGGACGCCGCAACGACAAAGGGCGGGCCGTGTGCCCGCGCTCTGCGTCTGGCGAACTGACTGAGCTGCGGTTGGAGGTGCCTTGGCTCGCCGAGGTGCCGGTTCACGCGTTGCAACAAGAGTTGGCGTGCGTCGAGCGTGCGTTCGAGAACTGGCGTGCCGGACGTGCCAGCTACCCGACGCCACGCAAACGCCATCAAGGGGTGCGGATCAAGTTCGCTGACCCGAAGGATTGGAGGGTCGAGAAGGTGGCCGGGCGCAGGTGGCGGATCCGGCTGCCGAAGCAGCTCGGATGGTTCGAGTTCGTGAAACACCGCCCGTTCGGCGGAAACATCAAGTCCGTAACCCTGTCATACAAGGCAGGCCGTTGGGCTGTTTCGTTCGGCATCGCTCAACGCAAACCTGAGGCGACAACCAAGCCTGGGATTTGCGGGGTTGATGTTGGGGTGACCGAAACAGTCGCCACCTCCCGCCCGGTCGACCTCGGTGACGGCCGCGGCCCGCAACGGCTGCACCGAATGCCCGCCCTGCTTTCGGCAGGAGAGAAAGCGTATCTGTACCGGCTGGAACTGCGGGCAGGCACACAAACCGAAGTCCGGAAACGGCGCCGGTCCAAGATCACCATCAGCCAACGGAAGACCTATCAGGCGATCGGGCGGGTCCACGCCCGTATCGGCCGTCGTCGCAACGCGTGGCTGCGGCTGGTCGCAGCCCGGTTGGGCGAGTTCGGGACGGTGGTGTTTGAGAACATTCCGATTCCGAACCTGACCCGCCGGGCGAAACCGAAACCGGACCCGGACCCGCCCGGCCAGTTTCTCCCTAACGGCCAGGCCGCTAAGGCCGGTTTGAACAGGGCGATCCTCAATTCTGGTTGGGGTTACCTTCGCACGTTCATCGCCGAGAAAACACAGACGGTCAAGGTGCCGTCGCAGTACACGTCGCAGGATTGCCGTGCGTGCGGTCACCGCGACCCGGCCAACCGGCCGCATCGCGACCAATTCCGGTGTGTCGCATGCGGTCACAGCAACCACGCGGATTTGAACGCGTCAGAGAATATTGAGGCCCGCGGATCGCGGGTTCTGACCAGCGAAGCAACAGCGCTGGTTGTGGCCGCCCACAGTCGAAAGACCGACGGAACAAAAGAACGCAAGGCGCGAGCAGCATGAGCCGCTCAACCCGAAACGGAAGCCCCGTCCTTCAGGTCGGGGAGCATCACCTGTGAGCGATTTGGGCGACCTGACCGCGGGCCCGCCGGCCGCCGAGCACCCAGGCGAGGGCAGGGGTCTGTTCGGCGCGATCTTGTGGCGCGGCCCGGTCTTCGAGGCGACCACCGATGCGGCCTGGCTCCAGGCCATGCTCGATGCCGAGGCCGCGTTGGCCTGGGCGCAAGCCGACATCGGGCTGCTCCGCCCCGAAGCGGCCCGGCTGATCGAGGGACAGTGTCGGGCGGAACGTTTCGGTCCCGAAGGAATAGCGGCGTTGGGCCGTGCCGCGGCCAGCGGTGGCAACCCGGTTATTCCTTTGGTTCAGGCTCTGCTCGCCGCAGTGGAGACCAGCGAAGCCGGTGTCACCGCCCGGGAGGCGGGCGCGGCCGTGCATCGGGGGGCCACCAGCCAAGACATCATCGACACCGCGGCCATGATCGTCAGCCGCCACGCCCTCCTCGCCATTGAGGCCACCCTGGCCGCCGCGGCCGGGCGCGGCGCGGCCCTGGCCGTGGAGCATCGCGGCCTGCTCATGGCCGGGCGCACCTTGGCGCAGCAGGCGGCGCCGATCAGCTTCGGGTTCAAGGCGGCCGGTTGGCTGGTGGGCTTGGTCAGCGCCCGCCGTCAGCTCGAAACGGTGCGGGCCAACGTTTTGGCGGCCCAGTTGGGGGGCGCGGTGGGTACGTTGAGCACCTACGGTGAGCAGGCTGCGCCCTTGCTGGGTGCCTTCGCCCGCCGCCTCGATCTCGTCGAGCCGGTGATGGCGTGGCACACCGAGCGCAGCCGCATGGCTCAGCTGGCGGGAGCGTTGGCCGCCACCGCCGGCGTCGTGACCAAGGTCGCCACCGACCTGGTGCTGTTGAGCCAAACCGAGGTGGGCGAGGTCCACGACCGGGCCGAGGGGAGGGGCGGGTCCTCGGCTATGCCCCACAAACGCAACCCCATCGCGGCCATCTCCGCTCGTGCTTGCGCCATGACGGTGCCCGGTTGCGTCGTCACCTTGTTCTCCGCCATGGGTCACGAACACGAGCGGGCGGCAGGAGCGTGGCACGCCGAGTGGCGGGCGCTGAGCGAGGGGCTGCGCAGCGTCGGTTCGGCGGTGGCCTGGTTGGAGGACGCGTTAGATCAGGTGGACGTGGACCCCGCCGCCATGGCCGCCAACTTGCAGCGCACCCACGGGCTCCTCCAGGCCGAGGCAGTGGCCGCCGCCCTCACCCCGGTGCTGGGCCGTGCCGCCGCCCATGCCCAGGTGGAGCAGGCGGCCCGATCGGCCCTGGCCCGAAACATACCATTCGGCCTGGTATTAACGGAACAGCCCAGTATCGCCGGGGTACTCGACCCCGCCATACTGCAAGGTCTGGTCGATCCCACCGCCGGTTTGGGCGCGGCCGATGTGTTCATCGACCGCGCCCTGGCCGACTATCAACGGGCGTAGACCGCGGTTTCGAACTTGGTCAACAGCTCCAGCACCGCTTCGTCGGCGAAGGGCAGAATCTGGGTGGCCAACACCCCGGCCACGCCGCTGGTCGGGTCGACCCAGTAGTAGCTGTTGGCGAGCCCGGCCCAGGCCAGGCTGCCGGCCTTACGCCCGGTGGGGGCGTCGGTCTCGTTGATCATGAAGGACAGACCCCATTTCTTGGTGATACCGGGGAACAGGTCCACGTCGTTGGTGAAGGCGGGAAGGACGCTGGTCATGGCCTCCATGTTGAGTTCGCCGATGTGGTTCTGACCCATCAAGGCCACGGTGGCGGGCTCCAACACCTTGACCCCGTCGAGGCTGCCCTGGCCCAGGATCATGCGCAAGAAACGCAGATAGTCCCCCGCAGTGGACAACAAGCCGCCACCGCCCATGTGGAACTCCGGCTCGGTGGGCAGGCCGAATTCAATGGGCGCCAAGCCTTCGGGCGTGCGGGCGTGGACCCCGGCTTGGCGGGCTTGATGTTCTGCCGACAGAGCGAAGCCGGTGTCGAGCATCTGCAACGGGGTGAAAAAATGGTCCTGCAGGTAGCGATCGAGGCGGACGCCGCTGGCCGCCTCCACCGCCTTGCCGGCCCAGTCGATGCCGATGCCGTACTCCCAGCGGGTGCCGGGGTCCGTCATGAGGGGAAGCTCGAGAGCGGCGTTCTGACAGGAGATGATGCCGGGAGACCCGACGTGCTCCTCATAACGCCCGCAGTCCGCGTTCCACATGTTGTAAGCGAAGCCCGACGTGTGGGTGAGCAGATGGCGCAGGGTGATGGGCCCCGCCGCGGGCCGCAGCCGTGGGGTGCCGTCCTCCTCGAAACCCTCCAGGACCTGAGGGTCGGCCAGGGCCGGCAACAGTTCGCCGATGGGAGCTTCCAAGGACAGGTCCCCGGATTCGACCAGTTGCATGGCCGCCGCCGCGGTTACCGCCTTGGTCATGGAGGCAATCCAGACCACCGTGTCCGCCGTCATGGGGGCGTCCTGACCGAGGGTGCGAACCCCGAAGCCACCCTCATAGATCACGCCTTGGGCATCGGCGGCGGCGGCGACCACGCCGGGTACCTGGCCGGAGTTCACCGCCTCAGCAAGGATGGCATCGAGGGTGGTGGCCAGGTCTGATTTGGTGGTGGTGTCACTCATGGCGGGACCTTCAGGGGAGCGTGGGCGGATAGTGGGCCGGATATCGGAACAACTGTGTCCGACGCCACACATTCAACACCCGCCGGCGGCGCGCCGCGGCAATGGCCTGCTACTTTTTCGTCTTGACGCGGGCCCCGACCCCGGGGCGAAACGATCCCGCCACCAACCCGCTCCGCAGGGGGATTGCTCGTGACGATTGTGGCAACCGAAGCCGGTTTTCCGGGACCGGACGAAATCGAAGGCTTCTGGGCCTTCGACAAGATGCACGCCCCCCGGCCGATCACGCCGTTGGCCTCGGACCTGGTGGTCATGACCCTGGCCGAGGGATTCACTCAGGCCCAGGCCGAGTTCGACGCCGCCGTGCGGGTGACCAACCTGATGGTGAACTATTACTACTACGCCTCCTTTCATCCCATCACCGACCAGGCGGAGCTGGCTTCCCGTAAGGGCCGGTACGAGGCCACCTTGGCTGCCAAGGTGCCCAAGGTCGGTCGGGAGTGGACAGAGGAGTGGGAACCAGAGATCAAGGCGCTGAACCAGGCTGAGAAGAGCCTCGATTACCGCGCTCTACGCGACGATGAAGTGCTGGCCAAGCTCGATGCCATGGAAACCCGCATGCTGGACTATTGGCGGATCCATGGACGTATCAACTTCGTGTTGATTGCATCATCGCAATATTCGGACTTCTATAACGAGGTCATGTCGCCCAGCGACCCGACCGAGTCCTACCAGTCCATTCAGGGTTATGAAACCCAGTCGCTGGCGGCCAGCAGAGGCCTATGGGGCTTGAGCCGAGTGGTGCGTAACAGCGCCGCCCTCAAGACGCTGTTCGAGCAGACCGAGCCGGCGCAGCGGCTGACGGAACTGGAAGGCAGCGAGGAGGGGCGGGGATTTCTGGCCCAGTTGCACGCCTACCTCGACGATTTCGGTTGGCGCAGCGACGCCGTCTACGACATCGCCGATGTCACCTGGCGAGAGGATCCCACCATCCCCCTGGGCGCCCTCAATAGCTACATCTCGCTTGAAGAGAGTGCTGCGCCCGACGTGTTACACGAGCGTTCGGTCAAGACCCGAGAGGGCTTGTTGGACAAGGCCCGGGCGAAGTTGGCCGACGATCCCGAGAAGTTGGCTCGTTTCAATAAATTGTACGAGGCGGCCAAATACTCCAACCCCCTGACCGAGAACCACGCGTTCTGGATCGATCAAATGGGCATTGCCCTGCTGCGTCGCTTCGTCCAGGACATTGGCCGGCGCCTGGTGGAGAAGGGTTCGCTGAACGCCATTGAGGACGTGTATTACCTCCACAAAGACGAGCTGGTCGACACCTTCACCAACGGCACCGACCGTAAGCAACTCATCGCTCAGCGTCAGGCGGAGCTGCAGGCCTGGTCCAAGGTCACCCCGCCACCGGTGCTGGGTACCCCGCCCCCACCCGAGGCCGATCCGTTCATGGACGCCTTGACCGTTCGCCTGTTAGGCATCACCCCGCCTGACGGCAGCCCCCAGGATCCCGATGTTCTGAAGGGCGTTTCCGGTTCACCGGGTGTGGTGCGAGGTCCGGTTCGGGTGGTGCGCAGCCTGGTCGCCGCCTCGGTGCTGCAAGACGGCGACATCATGGTCTGTGAAATGACCTTGCCGCCGTGGGTGCCGCTGTTCTCCGTCGTAGCCGGTGTGGTCACCGACACCGGCGGGGTGTTGAGCCATTGCGCCATCGTGGCCCGAGAGTTCGAGCTGCCGGCGGTGGTCGGTACCCAGGTCGGCACCTCCGTGCTCACCGACGGCATGGTTGTCGAGGTCAACGGCTTCAAGGGAACCGTCACCATCCTTGAACGCCCATAGCGCGAGCCTCGGACGGGAAGGTCCGGGGCTCTCCTGCGTTGGTCCGGTGGTGGCGGAGCGGGTTCTGGTTACTTCCAGAGTTGCTTGGTGGCCAGCGCAGCGCCCTCGGCCAAGGCCTTGAACTTGGGCCACACCACGGTGGGATGCACTTCGGGAGCGTAGGAGGCCCTGGAGGAAAAGCCGCAGTCGGCCCCGGCGATGACGTTCTCCCGGCCCACCTGGTTGGCGTAACGCACGATGTATTCGGCGATCAGCTCTGGGTGTTCCACGTAGTTGTTGGCGTGGCCCAAGAGACCGGGGATGAGCACCTTGCCCTCGGGCAGCTTGATGTCGCTCCAGATCTTCCATTCGTGCTGGTGGCGGGGGTTGGCCACCTCGAAGGAGTAGGCGCCGGCGTTGATGCGCAACATGAACGGCACCGCGTCGCGCAAGTCGATGTCGGTGAGGCGGGGGCCGTGGTTCAACCCGTAGCAGGTGTGGTGGCGGATCTTCTCGGTGGGAATATCCCGCAGGGCATGGTTGAGCGTGTCGATGGCCTCGTTGGCCTCACGGTGGCGCTCGTCCATCGGCTTGTGAGCATCGCCCAACGTGTCGATCAGACCCGGATCGTCGATCTGGAGAATGAAACCGGCCTCGATGATGGCCAGATACTCCACCCGCATGGCATCGGCAACAGCATGGAGATATTCGCTGCGATCCTTGTAGTGTTCGTTGGAGCCATAGGACCCGGGGGTTGTGGCGGGCATGAACACCTCGGTGACGTCCTTGCCCTCAAGCGCCGCCTTGAGGTTGGCGATGTCGGTAGCCACGGCGGCTTGGCCGATATAGGAGATGGGCCCGGTGCACTTGATGCGACGCAAGGGAGCGACGGTGGCCGCGTACTTCTTCAGATAGATCTCGTAGTACTCGGGGAACATGTCGTATTCGAGCTGCCAGGTGGGGGCCATGCCCCGGCTGGGGGACTGGTCGATCTCGAAACCGGCCAGCCGGTCCTTCACATAATCGATGAAACTGGTCTTGGACATCTCGCCGTCGGTGACGATGTCAATGCCGTTCTCAATTTGCTTGGCTACCCGATCCGCCACCGCATCGCGAATCTCCACCGCCAGCTGATCGGCGTCGTAGGGCCGGCCGTTCTCGCGTTCTTTCAAGATGTCGAGCAAGGCCACCGGGCGGGCCAGGCTGCCGACGTGGGTGGTGAGAATCCGATCGGTGCTCTGCTTCATCGGCGATGCCCCTTGCTCGTGTTCATGTTCGAGTGCGTTGTCGTATTCGTCTGCGTGCTCATGGACGGTCCCCTTCAGCCGCCGACGACCAAAACTGAGTCTCCTCAGCGACAGTCGCTGACGGTAGCCGCTCCGCGCCCCCCGACGAAAGAGGTGACGGTCCTCCGCCTCACTGGCACGTGAAGCCGACCTCACCGAAGTCGTGGGAGAACAAGGCCATCACGTTGTCGCCGGGGTTGAAGGGGGTGGCCTTGAGGAAGGATCCGGACAGAATGACGTGACCGGGCTGGGGGGTGACCCCAAACTCGGACAGCTTGTTGATCAGCCAGGCGACCGAGCTCACCGGGTTGTCCATCACCGCTCGGGAGACACCGCTTTCCTCGAGGACGCCGTTGATGGACATGGAAGCGCCCACCGCCCGGATGTCGACATCGGTGAGCTTGCGAGGGTTGCCGCCCAGCACGATCAATCCGCAAGAGGCCGCATCGGAAATGCTGTCGACGAGGCCGTTGGGGCCCCGCTTGTTGAACCGGGAATCAACGATCTCGATGGAGGGCAGCACAAAGTCCGTGGCGCGGATCACGTCGGCCACCGTGCAACCTGGGCCGCCGACCTCCTCCTTGAGCACGAAGGCGATCTCAACTTCGACCAAGGGCCGGTTCATCCGGCTTCGGGCAATGGGCTGACCTTCGAGGATGAACCAGTCGTCGAAGAGGGTGCCGTAGTCGGGCTCGGTGGCCCCGGTCAGGGAACGCATTGCCTTCGAGGTGAGGCCGATCTTGTGGCCTTTGACCAGGCGGCCTCTGGCCACCTTGAGGTCGGTCACGGCAATAGAGATGCGATACGCGTCGGGAATGTCGGCGTCGGGATAGGTCTCTGAGATCGGCGTCATTGGGGTGTTGGTAATCTCGGCCTGGTAAAGGG
>JANPEN010000431.1:0-4739 GCA_031422955.1 Acidimicrobiia bacterium | reverse complement strand
GGTTCAACCGGTCCGGCGCTTCACGCGTCGGGCGTATTTTTTGTGGACGGCCTACTTGGTCACGCCCAGCGCCTCAGCGATCTGGACCCAGTTCCATCCCCTGATCCACCGCAGCCTGAACGGAGGAGGCCTCGAGCCGGTCCGCGAGCCGACGAAGCGACACGACCGCGGCGAGCGCTTCGGTCGGGTTGCTGGGGTCTGGCACCTCAGATAATGCGGCGTCGGGATTGTTCCAGCGCGGCCCAGTGCCAGGCGGCGGAACCGAACTCGTGGGCAGCGACGACGGCCTGTTTGTGAAAGTGGTGCAGTTGGTGCTCCTCGCTGTAGGCGATCGCGCCCATCACCTGATGGGCCGAGCGAATGGCGGCGAGACAATCCCGCGCCGCCAGCGCTTTGGCTTGGTGGACCGCTGTTGGCGAGCCGCCCTCCTGCACCGACGTTGCAGCCAGATAGGTCAGGTAGCGAGCCCGCTCGATGTCGCCGAGCATGTCGGCGAGCCTGTGCTGGATGGCTTGATGACCGCCGATCGCCTTACCGCCCTGGACGCGCACCTTCGCATAAGCGACGCAATCGTCGAGCACCGCTCTGGCGAGACCGACGAGTTCGGCTGCGCTGAGCACCGCGCCGGCCAACCATGCCTGCTCGGCGGCGACATGGTCGATCTCGCAGAAGTCGGCGTTGTCTAAGGACGTCAGCCGCGACAACACCGTGCGCCCCTCGTCCTGCACCGGCTCGACGGTGCCTGGTTGCACCGCAACGGCGGCCACTGACCAAATACGACCGCTATTGTCGGGCGCTGCTCGCAACACGATGACCCGGTCCGCGATCTCCAGCCCCCGGGCGGTCGGATCGGGGTGGGTCTCGTCCATGACGACGAGCTGGTCGACGCCGGACGCCGCCGTGAGGTCTGCGCGTGCCGCAAGGAGCGGCGCGATCATCCCACCCGGGGTCACGGGCAACGTGCAACCGCCGGCGGCAAGTGCCTCTACCAGCAGCGCCGCGTTCAATACGCCGGACACGGCGTCTGCGTTGTGCGCCAGCATCGCGGTCCAGCCGTAGGAGACCAGTTCTGCCCACCGTTCACGCCGGACGGTCGAGCTGAGGACATCGCCCGCCGACCAACTCCGTCTCAGCCAACGCTCGACGGAGCGGAGCAACTGGTCCTGATGGTCCTCCAGGGAGAAATCCATGGTTCAGCCTTTCGGCAATCCGAGACCGCGCGTTGCGACCGTGTTGCGCAGCACTTCCGAAGTGCCGCCGGCGATCGTCTGGCCGACGCTGGTGAGGTAGAGCTGGCGCATCTCGCCCGCAATGGGCGCATCGTTGCCGCCGAGCAAGATGTCTGCGCCCATCACGTCGAGGGCGAAGTTGGCGACGCGCTGACCCAACTCGTCGGCCATTGTCTTGTACAACGCGGACTCGTAGGGCGTCGGTATGCCACGGTCGAGCTGACAGCCGAAGCGGTGGAACAGCAGCCGAGTCCCCGAAACCTCGGCCTCGAGCTCGACGAACCGGCGAGCAATGGTCGGGTCCTCGATCACTGCCCGGCCATTGCGCCGGGTCGTGGCCGCGTGGTCACGCAGTAGGCGCAGCTTGCGTGTGAGACTCGCTGGTTTAGCGAAACGGCCCCAGAACCGGTCACGGTCGAGTCCTCGCAGCAGCTCGCGGAAGCCCTCGTTCTCACGGCCCATCACACGCCAGGCGGGTACGCGGACGTCGTCGAGAAACGCCTCGTAGTGGTACACCTCACCGGTGAGGCTGACGATCGGCCGCAAGGTGAGGCCTGCAGCGCTGTTCGGCACCACGAACATCGTCAAGCCGCCGGCCCGGCTGCCGGCTTCGCTGACACTCTGGGTGCGTGCCAGCACCATGCCGTGCGTGCAAGCTCCCGCTTCGGAACTCCAGATCTTGCGTCCGGTGATGCGGTACTCGTCGCCGTCGCGCTGCGCCCGCGTGGTCAACGCCAACAGGTCCGAGCCAGCGTCGGGCTCGCTGTAGCCCTGCCAAGCGAGCGCCTCGCCGGCGGCGATACTGGGGACCAGGTCGCGCTGCAACGTCTCGTTGCTGTCACGAATGAGGCTTTGCGCCCATTGGTCGCTACCGACGAGTGGGCCGAATGGCGCGCCGTGCAGGGCGAGCTCCTCAATGAGAGCCAACTGGTCGATCATCGGCCGCTCGGCCCCGCCAAACTGGCGCGGCCAGGTGAGGCCGATCCAGCCGAGCGCGCCGAGCGCCCGCAGAAAGGCAAAGGAGTACGCACCGGTACCGTACCCACCGTCCATGGCGTCGATGGGATAGGTGTGTGCAGGCCGCGCCGCGAGAAAGTCACGCACCTCGGCGCGAAGTGCCTCCGCGCTCGGGGGATAGTTGAACTCCATCTCACCTCCCGGTGATGTGCGGTGGCCGCTTCTCCCGCCATGCCTGGTGGGCTTCGAGGGAGTCTTCGGTTTGGCTCAGCGCGGCGAAGCGGTAGATGTCGGCTTGGCTGGCGTCTCGGATGTTTGGGATGTCCATCCCCTTGTTCAACGACTCTTTGGTCAAGCGAGTCGCCAGCGGCGGCAGAGCGGCGATGTGGCTGGCGACCTGGTGGGCTCGATCCAGGAGTTCAGCGTGCGGCACGAGCCACTGCGCGAGCCCGATGCGGTAGGCCTCCTCTGCGTCGATCGGCCAGCCGAGCGCAGAACGCATCGCGTTGCCCTTACCCACCCAGCGGGCCAGTCGGGGCGAGCCGCCATAGGCAGGCATGACCCCGAGCTGGACCTGAGGTGCGCGCCACTCAGCCCGATCCGACGCCACGATGAGGTCACAGCTATAGGTCGCGATCGAGCCGATCCCAATCGCGAGCCCGTTGACCGCTGCGACGATCGGCTTGGCGAAGTCTGTCAGCAAGTTGGCTGCAAAGTGTTGCCAGGTGGGGATCCGCTTTACGAAGTCCGCAGCAGAAGCGACCGTGTGCGTTGTGCGATTTGCGAGGTTGGCGCCGGCGGAGAACGCGCCTCCCGCTTCATCCCCGGTCAGGATCACACACCGCACACCGTCGTCGGTCTCGAGCTGGGGCAACAGCGTGCGCAGACCCTCGTTGTAGTCCTCATCCCACGCATTGCGAGCCTGCGGACGGCTCAGCGTCAGAGTTGCGACATGACCATTCGTCTCGAGCAGGAGCGGCACCGACGAATCGTGCCACACGAGCCGAAGAGGTGCTGCTTAGCGCACGTCGGTGTGAAACGCCTTGCCGATGATCCGCCAGGCACCATCCGCCTTGACGAAGGTCAGGTACACCGCAGCCTGAACCCCCATGACCACGGCCAAGCCCCTCCAAACCCCTGACCTCGACGCGCCCAACAACCAACCCGCCCGCAACGGCGTCCACCTCCAGCGGACCGGAAGACCATCCCGACGGATTCCCGGCACGCTCAGGCGTCCTCGCAGGTGCGGAGGATGGACTCCACCTCAATCGTGACCCCACCGTCGGCCATCACGGTCAAGTTGGCGCGGAACTCAGCTGGGGTGAGCTGCTCGACGCTCCGGTCGACGGCGCATTGGCAGCGCTGATCGCTCACGTCATAGGCGGTGCAACGGGTGCGGAACTGATCGATCTCGCGTGCGGTGACCTCGTCCGACACCAACGAAGCCGAGGAGGCCGACGCACCCCCGGAAATCGAACGCGTGGTCGCCGTGACCCCTGCTTGGTCCGGTCCACCGTCGGCGCTGTCGAAGGGGCGCAACACCAGCAGCATCGCAGCCACCAGTCCGAGCATCGCTGCCACACCCCCGATGATGGCCGCCCGTCGACGCCGGGACCTGCTGCCGGTCGGTTGGTCCGTGGCCCCGGCCGGACCCGGCAGTGCCGACAACAACTCCGGATCGCCAACGGGGGGAGCGGTGGGTGGGGTGGGAGACCATCCACCAGGCGGGGTGGAAACAGCGAAGCCGGTGGTCTGGCTGCCAAAGAGCGGCGCCCTAAGCCGTTCGGTGGCCCCGATGACCGAGGAAGCGCTCATCACCGGGGTGCCGCTGTTGGCCAACCAGCCCACCCCCAGCACCGCAGTGGTGGCTTCGGCCAACTCCACCGCGAACTGTTCGGCCGAGCTCGGCCGGTCGGCGGGAGCTTTGGCCAACGCTCGCCGGGTGACCGCCTCGAGCTGGGGCGGCACGCCGGGAAACACCTCGGCCATCGGGCGGGGGTCGTCGTTGACGTGTTGAAACAGCTGCGCCATGGGTTCGGTGACATCCCGATAGGGACGCTGCCCGGTCAGCAACTCGTAGAGGACAACACCTAGGGAATACACGTCGGTGAGGGGGGACAGTTGGTCACCGGTCGCTTGTTCGGGGGCCATGTAGGCCGGGGTCCCGATCAGTGAGCCGGTGGCGGTGCGCTGCACGGCGTCTCCGGCGAGGCTCTTGGCGATCCCGAAATCCGCGATCTTCACCGTGCCGGTTCCGGAGAACAGGATGTTCTCGGGTTTGACATCGCGGTGCAGCACGCCGTTGCTGTGGGCGTGGTGCAGGCCGACGGCGGTGGCCAGCACGACCGCCACCGCCTCGTCGGTTCGTAGGCCCTGCGTTTGGAACCGGGACCACAGCGTGCCACCGCGGCACAGCTCCATCACGATGACGCACAAGCCTTCATGTTCCACGAAGTCGTACACCGGCACGCGGTGCGGATGATCGAGCGCGGCCACCACCCGAGCCTCGAAGATGACACGTTCCCGCAGGCCGGC
The DNA here is from genome assembly GCA_031422955.1 of Acidimicrobiia bacterium. Classification (GTDB taxonomy): domain Bacteria; phylum Actinomycetota; class Acidimicrobiia; order Acidimicrobiales; family CAIXPF01; genus CAIXPF01. The sequence goes on along the minus strand of JANPEN010000431.1, from coordinate 18 downwards.
GTCCTCCCCGAGCGTGTT
>JANPEN010000430.1:0-2480 GCA_031422955.1 Acidimicrobiia bacterium | reverse complement strand
TGGATCCACCTGGTCCACCAGTCGGTCGGCGGCTGCTTTAATGGCCTCGGCCGAGGCGCCTGCGCCCAAGTTCAGTTGCACCACCACGTTGATCGGGCCGTCCACGGCGCTGGCTCGAAGCAGCTCGGCTAGCTGGTGGGGGCTGACGGAGGTCCCATCGTCGAGCGGTGTCGGCCCGCTGAGCAGCGCCCCGACCCGGTGGGTGACGGGGGTGTTGACCAGCCCGAGGGCCAACAAGGCGGCGACCAGGAGGAAGGAGCCGAGGACTCGACGACCTCGGGCACGACGCCTGGCTGCCGCTCGGGCACCCGATAGACCAACAGCATGCATGGTGAACAACCGCCTCGCCGTGGCCGACGTCCGGCCTAATTGGGGTCGACCCAACGCACAGCGTAGTCGAATCGTCCCGAGGGCTCAGCCCACCCGCCACAGCTCTGAGTTGGCGCCCGGCACGGTCCACCACAGCTCGTCTCGGCCGTCGCCGTCGAGGTCAAGGGCCAGGGCGGTGGACCCTGGGCTCACCGGCGAGGAGCGGGCCAGGCGGCGGAGTGCTCCGCCGCCCACCCACACGGAGCCCAACCCGGAGTCTGTGACCGTGACGGGGTCCTCGGTGCCGCCGCCGTCGACATCGGCGAAGGACAGCCAACGGCTGATCCCGAGCTCCATCGAGGAGCCGACGAAACCCGGCGTCCCCGAGTTGGGCCCGGCGGTGGGGTTGGCCGCCCAGATAGGGGTGGATCCGCTGGTGCCGCCGTCGGCCCTGGCCCACAGCACATCGTCGCGCTGGTCACCGTCGAGGTCGGCCACCCTCGGCCGATGGTCGCCACCCATGGTGAGGGCTTTCACGTCAAAGCTGGCATTGCCTCGGCCGGACCACAGCTGATCAGGGACCGTCCCGGGGCCATACCACAAGACATCGTCGCGGGCGTCACCGTCGAAATCTCCGGTCACCGGGCGGTAGGGGCCCCCGCTGAGGCTCAACAGGGTGGTGGCGGCCGGCCCGCCTGGCTGGTAGGTCAGCACCGGCAAGCTGGTCTTGGTGCTGTCGTTGAAGGCGACCTCGTCGTCGCCGTCGCCGTCGAAGTCCCCCACGAGCGGTTGGGCGCCGCCCAGCACCGGGGTGGGGTTGGCGCTGGGGACGGTGGCAGCCAGGGTGAGGGGGGAAAGCCGCCCCAAGGTCGAGCCGAGCAAGACCGTCACCGAAACACTTCCGGGAGTAGAAAAGAGCAGGTCAGCAGCGCCGTCACCGTCCCAGTCGAGCCGAGTCATGCGGGTGGCGGCCGCCTCGGAGGGGCCGCCGTCGACCACGTTGTGCGCCACCGAGGTGAAACCGAAAGCCCCGTTGGACAACCAGAGTTCGTCGGTGGCGCTGCCGCGGCGATACCAGAACACGTCGTCGCGGCCGTCCTTGTTGAAATCGCCGGTGGCGGCTTCGCCGGAAGGCAGGGTGGCGGCTCCCCGGCCACTCAACGCCTGGTCGTGGAGCTCCGCCCAGCCGACCAGCTCCCGGTAGCGGGCCTCGGCGGCCAAGCGCAAGCCGGGCAGGAACGACTCGATGGTGCCGGGACAGGTGGTGGCACCGACGTCCTGGTGCCCGACGATGCGGGCCAGCGCGACGGGGGTGAAGGCCGGGTAGCGGTCGCTGGCCCGGGGCAGCACCATGGCGGGCCGAGCGGGGTCGGCACCGTGACGGAACAGCTTCCAGGCCACCAACTGGGCTACCGCGTCCAACGCCGCGGCGCTGGGCGGGGCGGCGCGGTAGTCACCCAAGACGACCACGCCGACCGAGCCGGTGTTGAGGCCGTAGGCGTGGGCGCCCACCATGAGGGTGTCGATCCCGCCCTGACGACCTTCCCAGATGCGCCCGAAACGGTCGACGATGAAGTTGTAGCCGATGTCGTTCCAGCCGTTGGCGTCCATGTGGTAGGCCTGAATGGCCCGCAGCATGGCCGGCACGTCGGCGGCCGCGTAGGTGGAGGATTCGCCGGATCCGGTGTGGTGGACCACGGCCAGCCGCATCGACTTGGCCACCCAAGTGTCCTGGTTGGCCGGCCGAGCCCCCCAGGCGGAGCGCAGGCTGATGGCGGGACGATCGGGGAGGCGGCCCCCGGCCGGGCGCAAGATGGCGTCGCTGCCACCGTCGAAGGCGGCTCCCACTGCGTTGGGGGTGGTGGCCGACATCGGATGGTTTCGTTGGGGGATGAACGGGTCCGCTGCGGTGCTGGGGGCGATGGCGGGTCCGGCTCGCACCAGATGGACGCGTACGTCGACGGGTTCGCCGGGCCAGGAGAGCTGCCACCCATCGGCCTGGCCCACCCAGGTCGGATCCGAGACACTGTCGGGCTGGTCGGGCTGGTCGGGCTGGTCGGGCTGGTCGGGCTGGTCGGGCTGGTCGGGCTGGTCGGGCTGGTCGGGCTGGACGGGCTGGTCGGGCTCGTCGGGCTCGTCTGGCTCGTGGCCGGCGTCGAGCGGGACGGGAC
>JANPEN010000429.1:0-3279 GCA_031422955.1 Acidimicrobiia bacterium | reverse complement strand
GCAAGCATGTCGTCGGTGAGCAGACGGGCAGGGTCGATGGTTGTCGTGGTCATCTCGGTCCTTTGTTTCGGGTCTACGCCGCCCCGTCGGAACAAGGCTTCGGTCACCCGATCGGTACGGCGAAGCGGATTGCCGATCATGACCAAACCTCGCCTTTGTGAGTGATGAGCACAGGTTCGGGTAGTAGACAGCGGTGGTCAGGTCTGACCATCGCGATGTCAGGAGGGACCGTGACCACGACAACATCGACGGTTGTGTTCACTGATGTCGTTGGTTCCACGGCGTTGCGGGCCCGCTTGGGTGAGGAGGCCGCCGATCGCTTGTTCCGTGACCACCAGCACGCACTGGAGCAGGTTGTCGCCGAGCACCTCGGTCGGGTGGTGAAGCGCACTGGCGATGGGATCATGGCGGCGTTCGATTCCGCCACCGACGCCGTGCGGGCGACGGTGGCGATGCAACAGCGGGTCACTCGGGACTTCGCCGACGTGCGTGTGCGGGTAGGGGCGGCGGCCGGTGACGTGAGCTGGGAGGATGGTGACTGCTTCGGTCTCCCGGTCGTCACCGCCGCCCGTTTGGAGGCGCACGCCGAAGGTGCCCAGATCCTGGTGAACAGCCTGGTCCGCTACCTGGCCGGTGACCGACCGGGGGCGGCGTTCGCTCGGGTGGGGATGGTGGAGTTGAAAGGTCTGCCCGAACCGGTGGAAGCCTTTGAGGTGGCCTGGCTTCCGCTTGTGGCGACAAGCGAGGAGCCCGCCGCTTTCGTGGTTCCGTGTCCCGCTGCGATCTCCGCGGTGCCGGCGTTCGAGTTCGTCGGCCGCGACGCTGAAGTTCACGAGCTCGGCGTGGCCTGGGCTGCGGCACGGGTCGGGGAGCGGCGCTTAGTGTTGATAGGGGGCGAGGCCGGCGCCGGCAAGACCCGTCTGGCGTTCGAGTTCGCCCGCCGTTGCGCGGCAGAGGGTGCCGCCGTGTTGCTGGGTGTCTGTGACTCGGAGTTGGCGATGCCCTATCAGCCGTGGGTGCAGGTCCTTGACCACCTCGTGCGGTCGATGCCCACAGAGGTCACCGCGTCCTTGGTCGACGAGCTGGGCGAAGTGTCATTGCTGATGCCGCAACTGGAACGCATGGTGCCAGGTCTGCGGCGCCTGCCGGCGGCGGATCCCGAGACGGAGCGCTACCGTTTGTTCAACGCGGTGGACGCCCTCGCGATCGACTCCGCCCAGCGTTGGCCGACGGTGGTGGTGATCGATGACCTGCAGTGGGCAGGGGCGCAGACTCTGGCGTTGTTGCGTCATCTGGCCCGCTCGGGGCCGACGTCGCGACTGCTGGTAGTCGCTACGTTCCGCGACACGGGTGACGAGATCACCGGCCCGCTGGCGGGTTGTCTGGCTGATCTCCGCCGCACGACGGGCACCAGCCGTCTGCGGCTCACCGGCCTCGACGAGGCAGCCGTGGAACGGTTCGTCGCCGGTGCGGTCGGCCATGAGCTCGACGGTGACCTGCTGGCCCTGGCGGCGCTGTTGGCGCAACACAGTGGCGGCAACGCGTTCTACGTCGGGGAATTTTGGCGGCACATGGTGGCCAGCGGCGTGGTCGAAACAGAGGGTGGCCGCTGGGTCGTCCGGCGGGCGGTGGAGGGAGGCGTGCCCGACAGTGTCCGGGAGGTCGTGGCCAACCGGGTCGCCAGACTCTCGGGGCGGGCTCGTCACGTGCTCCAGGTCGCGGCTGTCGCCGGCCAGAGGGTAGAGCTGCGGGTGCTCGACATGGCCGTCGACCTGTCCGCCGAGGAGGTTGGTGCCGGCGTCGATGAGCTGGTGGAGGCCAAGCTCCTCAATGAGGTCGGTGGAGTCCTCGCCGTTTGCCAGTTCGCCCATGCCATCGTCCGCGACACCGTTGAGCGGTCGGTCCCGTCCTCGGCGCGGGCGCGGCTGCACAAGCGGGTGGCCGACGCGATCGAAGCCGTCTATGAAGCCGACCGGCGTCCAGTGCTCGCCGAACTGGCCCGTCACTTTTCCGCCGCCACCACTGTGGGCGACACCGGAAAGGCGGTCTACTACAGCCGCCGTGCTGCGGCTCAAGCGATGCGCTCCGTTGCCTATGACGAGGCGATCAGTCACCTCACCGTCGCGTTCGAACTCAGCGAGCCGGCGACGGTCGAGGGTGTCGACATCTTGATCGAGCTCGGCACGGCCAGGGCCCGATTCGGGTTGGATCGCGAGGCAATGGCGACCTTTGGTGACGCGTTCCGGATGGCCCGTCAGCTGGGCTTGGTGGACCACGCCGCCCAAGCCGCAGCCGGATTCGGAGAAGCGGGCCAGCTCCCGGGGCATCCGGGAGGTCCCGCAGTGGACATCATTTCGGAAGCGTTAGCGTTGTTGGGCGAGGAGGCCAGCCCCCTGAAGACCCGCTTGCAAGCGTCCCTGGCCCGTGCGTTGGCCATGTCCGGAAGACATCAGGAGGCGCTGCGGATCGGCGACGAGGCACTGGCCGTCGCTCGTCGCCATGGTGACCCTCGGGTTCTCATGGCCGCGCTGCAGTGTGCGCTCGACTATTCGCTGGATCCCAACCGCAACCTCCGCGAAGCGCAAGAGGTGATTGAGTTGGCCCGCCGGCTCGGCAATCCGTGGGCTGATGTCAACGCCCGGGGGACCCAGATGCATGCCCTGCTCGTCCTGGGCCGGGTCGAGGAGGCCCGCGTCGCCGCAGAGGCGCATCGGCACGCCGCCGAGCGAGGCCGCTTCATGCTCTATCGCTACATGGCCGCTGTCTTCGAGGTGATCTTCGCGGTGATCGACGGTCGCTTCGAGGACGCCGAACGCCTGGCCGAGCAAGCCCATGAGTTCGGTGCGTCGTTGCACAGTGAGTTCGAGGCCGGTGTTTACGGCGTGCAGATGTTTGTGATCCGGCGCGAGCAGGGGCGCCTGGGGGAGGTGGCACCGGTGCTGCGAATGGCCGCGGCGGTGCAGTCCGATCAGTCCGTGTGGCGCCCCGGCTTGGCTGCGCTCTTTGCCGAGACGGGGATGTTGGAGGACGCCCGGCGGGCGTTCGAGCAGCTCGCCCCCAACCGGTTCGCCGGGGTGGCCCGCGATGCGATGTGGCCGGCTTGTCTCACGTTTCTGGCCGAAGTGTGCGTTGCCCTGGGCGACTCCGAGCGAGCCGCGCTTCTCTACGAGGAGCTTGAACCGCACCGCGAGTTGACGATGATGGTCGGTTTCACGATCTGTCTCGGTCCCGCCGAGCGATTGATGGGCAGCCTGGCCGCCTTGCTGGGCCGCCGCGAGG
>JANPEN010000428.1:0-21917 GCA_031422955.1 Acidimicrobiia bacterium | reverse complement strand
CCGCCATTGGCGAACCTGGTGGCGGCCCGCTTCGGCCATGGTGTGGGCCCGAAGCTCGCTCCGGCGGATGAGGTTGGACCGACCGGAATCCCAGCTATCGAGGTCGGCCCCCTCGGCCAGCTCTTTTTCGGAGTCGTCTTCTTCGTTGGGATCGAAGAAGGTCTTGAAGTCCTGCTGCGTGACGATCTCGGCCCCGGTCAGCTGGCGGATGTGGCCGGCCGCGCCGAAATGGTCGGGATGGGAGTGGGTGACGACCACGGTGTGGACTCGCTCGATGGGCAAGCCGGCCTGCTTGAGCCGAGAGACCAGCTCCAGCCAGGGCTTGCGCCCAGGTAGGCCAGGATCGACCAAGGCGATGCCTCGCTTGTCTTCCATGGCGTAGCAGTTGACGTGGCCCAGACCGGGAAAGGCGATGGTGAGCTGCACCCGGATCACCCCAGGAGCGACCTCGGTGGCGTCGGCGGTGGGCGGAAGCTTCTCTTGGCGCACGCTCCGGTGCTCCGGCGACTTGATCTCAGGCTCGCCCATGGCCGAACCCTAAGTGACTGCTTCGTCAAGTTGGCAATTGCTGTGACATCGGGCTCAGCGGAATGGGTGTGACCGGCACGAACAGCCGGTCACGGTAGAAGCGCAGCTCGCTGAGGCTTTCGCGGATGTCGTCGAGGGCTCGGTGGCTGGTTTCCTTCTGGGGAGCAGACTCCAACACCGCCGGATACCAGCGGCGGGCCAGCTCCTTGAGGGTGGACACGTCCACGCTGCGATAGTGCAGGAAGTCCTCGATCTCGGGCAGGTAGCGGGCCAGGAAACGACGGTCGGTACCGATGGAGTTGCCGCATAACGGCACGCTACGAGCCTCCGGGATGTGGGTGCGCAGAAATGCAAGGGTCTGGCGGCCGGCCTCATCGAGGGTGAGGGTGGAGGCGCGGATCCGTTCGGTGAGCCCGCTGTGGTGGTGCATTTTGCGCACTACCGGGGCCATGGCCGCCAAGGCCGCGTCGCTGGCGTGGATGACCAGGTCAGGGCCCTCGGCCACCAGCGTGAGCTCATCGTCGGTGATGAGGGTGGCGATCTCGACGATGACGTCGGTGTCGGGGTTCAGGCCGGTCATCTCGAGGTCCATCCAAGCCAACATGGCGGCCACGGTAGCGGCTCGGACCGCCGGGCCCGCCGTCGTCAGACTGGGGGTTCAGCCCTCGGCGGAGACGCGTTCCCTACGGGCTTTGCGCAGCTCGTAGAGCACGGGCAGGAACGACAGCACGATGATGCCGGCTATGACGGGCAGCAGGTAACGGTCGATGCTGGGAATGGTGTTGCCCAGCACATAGCCCGCAGTGGTAAGCCCGGCCGCCCACAGCACGCCGCCGGCCACGTTGAACAGCACAAACGTGCGGTAGGGCATGTTCCCCACCCCGGCCAGAATGGGGGCGAAGGTCCGCACGATGGGCACGAAGCGGGCCAGGACGATGGTTTTGGCCCCGTGCTCGGCGAAATAGACCCTGGATCGCTCGACGTTGGCCTGCTTGAACAAGCGGGAGTCGGGCCGCCGGAACAGCGCCGGCCCGACTCGACGCCCGAACAGATAGCCGACCTGGTCCCCGCTGATGGCGGCGACGACGCAGCCGACCAGGACCACCCCGAAGTTGAGCTTGCCTTGGGAGGCCAGCAGCCCGGCGGTGAACAACAGCGAGTCCCCGGGCAGAAAAAACCCGATCAGCAAGCCGGATTCGGCGAAGACGATGAGCAGGAGCCCGATCGTGCCGAAGGTGGCGATGAGCCGTTCGGGATCGAGCCATCCACCGACGGCGAGGAGTTGGGCCATGGGATCAGCGGGGGGAGCGAAGCTGTTTCCGGGAACGGGCCCGCTGGGTGGCGTCGATGATGAGCTTGCGCAGACGCACCGCGGTGGGGGTGACCTCGACGCATTCGTCTTCGCTGATGAACTCCAGGGCCTGTTCCAAGGTCATGGAACGAGGCGGGATCAACTTCACGAACTCATCCGCGGTGGACGAGCGCACGTTGGTGACCTTCTTCTCACGGCAGATGTTGACGTCCATGTCTTCGGACCGGGCGTTCTCACCCACGATCATGCCTTCGTAGACCTCAGCACCGGGGGCCACGAACATGGTTGCCCGTTCCTGGATCTGTTCCAAGGCGTAGCCGGTGGTGACGCCGGTACGGTCTGCCACCACCGAGCCGCTGGGCCGGTTGCGGATCTCGCCCGCCCAGGGATCCCAACCGTCGAACACGTGGTTCAACACGCCAGTTCCGCGGGTGTCGGTCATGAACTCGGTACGTACCCCGATGAGACCGCGGGCCGGGACCCGCCAATCCATGCGGACCCAGCCCGCGCCCTGGGGCAGAACCTGTTCCATACGGCCCCTGCGCAAGGACAACAGCTGGGTGACGGCGCCCAGGTAGGTTTCGGGCACGTCTACGGAGACCCGCTCGACCGGTTCGAACAGCTTGCCGTCCACGTCCTTGGTGAGGACCTGGGGCTTGCCCACGGTGAGCTCGAAGCCTTCGCGGCGCATGATCTCGACCAGCACGGCCAGCTGCAGCTCGCCGCGGCCCTGCACTTCCCACTGGTCGGGGCGCTCGGTGGGGTAGACCCGCAGAGCGACGTTGCCGACCAGCTCGGCGTCGAGGCGACCCTTGATCAACCGGGCGGTGAGCTTCTTGCCGTCTCGACCAGACAGGGGCGAGGTGTTGATGCCGATGGTCATGGACAGCGAGGGTTCGTCCACGGTGACCTTGGGCAGGGGGCGGGGATCGACCGGGTCGGCCAGGGTTTCCCCGATGGTGACCTCGGACAGGCCGGCAACGGCGATGATCTCGCCGGGACCAGCTTCGTCGGCCTCGACCCGTTCGTGGCTCTCGGTGACGTAAAGGGCGGACAGCTTGACGTTCTCGATGCGCCCATCGAGGCGGCACCAGGCGACGGTCTGGTTGCGCTTGACGTAGCCGTGCTGAATGCGGCACATGGCCAAGCGCCCCAGGTAGGGGGAGGCGTCAAGGTTGGTGACAAGGGCCGCGAATGGGTGGTCGGGGTCGTAGCAAGGCGCAGGGATGTGCGCGATGAGCAGCTCGAACAGGGGGGTGAGGTCGGTGCCGGCGACGTTGAGGTCCAAGGTGGCGAAGCCGGCCCTGGCGTTGGTGTACACCACGGGGAAATCGAGATGGCTCTCGTCGTGGGCCAGGTCCAAGAAGAGCGACCCGATCTCGTCGAGCACCTCGTCGATACGGGCGTCGGGACGGTCGATCTTGTTGACCACCACCACCACCGGGAGATCGCGTTCCAGTGCTTTGCGCAACACGAAACGGGTCTGGGGCAGGGGGCCTTCTGAAGCGTCGACCAGGAGCAACACACCATCGACCATGGTCAGGGCCCGCTCCACCTCGCCACCGAAGTCGGCGTGGCCAGGGGTGTCCACGATGTTGATCTTGACGGTGGTGCCATCGGGAGCGGCCCAGCGCACCGCGGTGTTCTTGGCCAGGATGGTGATGCCTTTTTCCCGCTCGAGGTCCATCGAGTCCATGACCCGGTCGACGTCGGCGGCAGAGCCGGCACGGAGCGCGCCCGCCTGACGCAACATGGCGTCAACCAGGGTGGTCTTCCCGTGATCGACGTGGGCCACAATGGCCACGTTGCGAAGGTTGGTAACGGTGCGTGTTGTCATATGCTCGCCGGGTACGTGAATGGGGCCCTGCAACTCTACTGGCTGCACAGCGTTTCTCTCGGTGCAGCACTACGTTGCGCGCACAGGTGTGACCCATGACCGCTGTAACCCTTTACCGTTTCGAACGAGATGATCGTTCTTTCTTGATGTCAGGCTTGCCTACGTGACACAACGCTTTCGCTGGCGCGCGCTGGCCGCCTCGTCCCTGGTGGGATGCGTGCTGGCCGTTTCCGCCACCGTGGTCACCGCCATTCCCGAGGCCAACCCCCTGGCGGCCAGGGCCGCTGCGGCCCAGCCTGCGAGGGTGGTTTCCGAGGTGGCCGGTGCCGGCCCGACCAGCAGCGAAATCGACGATCCGTTGGTCACTCCCGGTGGGGTGGCCCCCTCGCTCGGGGCCGCGCCGGTTGCCCTGTCCCCCATGGAGGAGGCGCCGACCCGCCGCTCCCAGCCGCTGACGGAGCCGACCTTCAGCCCCCAGATCGTGGGCGGCCAGAACGCCGCCAACGTGCCCAGCGACGCGGTGGCATTTATTTTGTACAACGACGGCGCCGGTGACAACTTCAGCTGCAGCGGGACGCTGGTTGCTCCCCAATGGGTGTTGACGGCCGGGCACTGCCTCGTGCAATACAACGCCAGTAACCAGCCGATCCGGGTGGCCAACGTGGCCGGGAACTACCAGGTGTCCTTCGGGCTCAACGCCAATCAGCCGGCCGCCGCTCGCTACGTTGCTGACCAGGTGCTGCTCAGCGACGGGTACCTGCTGCGCACCTCCAGCGAGGACGTGCCCGGTTACCGCAGCTCAGGCGGCTGGATCAACGGCCAGGCCAACCTGGCCAACGAAACTGGCCTCGACGATTACGGCCTGTTGCACCTCCAAGCCGTCCCGCCGGGCACCCCCATTTCCCTGGCCGTGGATGATTCGATCGCCCAGAGCGGGCGAACGGTGTGGGCGGCCGGGTGGGGTCTCACCCAGACCGCCCCTCCCCTAACCACCTTGCAAGAGGCACAGATGAAGGTGGCCAACTCCACCTACTGCGAGATTGCCTGGCACCGTTACTTCAGCGCCCGGTCCAGCACCTGCTACCTGGGTGACACCACGGCCACCTGCAACGGTGACTCGGGAGGGCCCATCTTTTCGAAGGACGAGACGGACAAGTGGTGGGTGATCTCCGTGATCAGTGGCGGACCGAACGGCTGCCCGATCAACCAGCCCTACGTGGGGGTGCGCTCGGCTTGGGCCGCGCCGTGGGTGGCGTCCATGACCGGCGCGGCCCAGAACGGGCGGGTGGGGGAAAGCTTCAACCCGATAGTGCCGACCCGGATCATCGATTCGCGTTCGGGGATGGGGATCAACTTCATTCCGCCCACCGTGTATGAGCCGGCCTCGCAGGGCGTCTTCCTGCCCCAGCCCACGCTGCCGGCCAACTTCGTCACCCGCCGGCCGATCTACGGCGCCAACGGTGTGGCCGGCATCCCCGTGGGCGGCGTGTCGGGTGTGGTGCTCAACGTGACCGTTGATCAGACCGGGGGAGGTGGCGGTTTCGTGGCCGTCTACCCCTGTGTAGACGGGTGGAACGGCACCTCCAACCTCAACTTCCAGCCCGGCCAAACGGTGGCCAACCTGGTGGTGTCCAAGGTGGACCGCAACGGTGACGTTTGCTTCCTGGCCGCCGCGGAGACGGCGCTGATCGTGGATGTGACCGGCTGGCTGGGGCCCCAGGGGCCCAACCGGGCCACCGCCGCCTCCAACCCGATTCGCCTGTTCGACAGCCGCGAGGCCCCCAACGCCAAGCTCGGCGACGGCGGCCAGGTGGTGGTGGCGGTGACCGGGCCGGGCCGGGCCCCAGTCGGAGCTAAGGCGGCGGTGCTCAACGTCACCGCCACCGAAGCGGAGGGAAACGGCTTCGTCACCGTTTGGCCCTGTGACAGCCCTCGCCCCTTGGCCTCTACCCTGAACCCTGTGCGCGGCATCGACGTGCCCAACTCCGCCATGGTGCAGCTCGATGGGCAGGGCCGGGTGTGTCTCTACACCGCCCTAGCTGCCCACCTGGTGGTCGATCTCAACGGGTGGGTGATGGAAACAACGCCTTCCACGGTGCCGGGAACGTTCAACACGGTGGTCCCCGCCCGGCTGCTGGACACCCGCAGTGGGGCCCCGGTAGCGGCGGCCTCCCCGCTCATCATGGCGGTGGGGGGTCAGGGCGGGGTGCCCTCCAGCGGCATCGACGCGGTGGTCCTCAACGTCACCGTGACCCAACCGGCCGGCCCCGGTTACCTGGTGGTGTTTCCCTGCGGGCAGGTGCCCCTGGCCTCCAACCTGAACTTCGTCAAGGACCAGACGGTGCCCAACGCGGTGCTGGCCAAGGTGGACGGCTCAGGCAACGTGTGCTTTTATTCGACCACCACCACCCACTTGGTGGTCGACGTCACCGGTTACATCCGCAGTTGAGCGCCGTGTCACCCGCCGGGTACGAGCAGGACGCCGGGTTGGAGCTGGCCGTGGTGCGCACCGACCCCGGCCTGGCCTTGCCCCGACCGGCTCGGCCGGGCGACGCCGGGGTGGATCTGCTGGCCGCCCATGATGTTTGCCTGACCGCCGCTGGCGGCAGGGCGGTGGTGGGCACCGGGCTGCGTGTCGCCATCCCGTTCGGTTACTGCGGCTTGGTGTTGCCCCGCAGCGGGTTGGCCCGCAACCACGGCATCACCTGCCTCAACAGCCCCGGTTTGGTCGACGCCGGCTACCGGGGCGAGCTGGCTGTGCTGCTGGTGAACACCGATCCTGCTGCGGACTACACCGTGCGGCGCGGTGACCGAGTGGCCCAGCTGGTGGTGGTGGGCTTCGCCGCCTTGCGGTTCCTCGAGGTGGCCGACCTGGATGAATCGGAACGAGGGGTGGCCGGCTGGGGCCATACTGGCCGCTGAGGAGACTGGCCGCTGACCAGGGCCTGGTTGAGAGGCGGATCGGGGTGGGCAGCTGAGCATCTTGGTCGATGAGGCATCGTGGTGGTGGAGGGGTTGCCGGTGGGCCCATCTAGTCTCTGACACCAGCCTGGAGGAGTTGCACGCCTGCGCCGGCCGCCTGGGGGTGCGCAGGGTTTCCTTTGGCGGGGACCATTACGACGTGACGGAGCAACAGCGGGAGCTGGCCCTGCAGGCTGGCGCCCAGGCCGTCTCCTCTCGACATCTGGTGGGCGCGTTGCGCCGAGCCGGGTTGCGCCAACCGGCCGGGGCGGGGTCACACCGGTGGACATCGCTGGTGGAGACGTTGTGGGCCCCCGCCGCCCGCCCCGCGCTGGCCTGGGTGGACCTGGTGGGCTGGGCTCCGCCCCCACCCGCGCAGCAGTTCCTGACCAGCATGGCCCTTGAGTGGGGGGCCGGTCAGAGCTTCGGGCTGCGCATCCTGGGTCGCCGGGGGGAGCTGGCCCTGCTCCTGGCCGAGCCCAAGCGTCCCTCCCCTGGTCCCGCTGAACGGGACGGCTTGCTCATGTCGTCCGGCGCCCTGTCTGCGGCCTCCTCCTTGCCCCCGCCCATCACGGGCTGGTGGCGTTGGGACCGTACGGGGGAACCGTCGATTGAGATCTTTCTGGACCGCCCGGGCCCGCAGGCAGGCTAACGGTAGTTATGGAACCGCCTAGCGTGACGATTGTGCGACGGTTGCCGGACGGCCGGTTTCTTCCTCTGGGTGCCTGGGTAGCGTCGGGCTCTAGGCGGCGAGCGGTTGGGTTGGTGGCGACGTGCAGCAACAGAACGTCCAGCATTTTTGGTCCAGTACGCTGCTACGCCGACGCGTCGGGGTCGCCGCGGCGGCCACCTGCTTCACCCTGATGGTCTCGCCCCAACCCATGGTCCTGATGGCGATCAGCCTGCTGGTGTGGCCCCTGGGCTTGTGCGAATGGCGCAGCGCCCGCCGGGTCCTGGCCGGCTGAGGCTGCCGGCCTTCGCGCTCGGCTATCTCGCAGCCTCAGACCTCGGATAGTGGGCATCTCCCCGTCTGGCGGACGGGTGGCCCTGGCGCAGCTGTTGCACCGCCACCCCCGCGGGCTCATAGCCGAGGCTGCGTGGGTTGGGGGTTGCGTGGGTACCTCAGGCCGAGAGGAGTGACAGGAGCGACACCACGTGACGGGCGGCGTGTTCGGGCTGCTCGTAGGGCAGCATGTGGGCGGCCTGGTCCACCACCTCCAAGCGGGCAGGGGTGGCGGTCAGCAAGGCCTGGTAGCGCTCGCCGTAGACCGGTGGCACCAGCTTGTCCTGGGCCCCCCAAATCAGCACCGTGGGGGTCGTCACCCGGTACAGGCGCTTGGACAGGCGCCGGTTGGGGATGGGGAAGAGGATCTTGCCCGCCGTGCCCAAGCGGCGGGCGTTGCGCACCAGGAAGAGCTTCAAGGCGTCGTCATCACTGAAGTCGAGCCCGGCGGTAAGCACCGCCTCGCCCGCCTTGGCGTCGACGAAAAGCACCTCGGCCAGCTCGAAGGGCAACATGGCGAAGATGTCAGGAATGGGATGGGCATCGAGCCACAGACCGGCTGCGCTCAACAAGGCCAGACCCGATAGGCCGGCAGGGTTGAGGGCGGCCATCTCCGCCGCGATCATGGCGCCCATGGAATGGCCAGCCAGGTAGGGACGGGACAGCCCCAAGGCATCGAGCAGATCCCAGCCGTGCAAGGTGAAATCGAGCATGTCCTCCAGGTAGCCCTCGGTCAGCTCCTGGCCGAAGCCGGGCCATTCGGGGGCGAAGACCTGGAAACGTTCGGCCAGGCTGTCGAGTAGGGGCTCGGTGGGGGCTAGCCCTCCGGTCCCGTGCAGGTACACCAGAGCGGGGTTGGTCTCCGAGCCCAGCACCCGGACGGTGGCCTGCACCCCGCGTCGGGTGGTGAGGGTACGCAGCTCGGTCATCACAGCACGCCGTCGGCCAGGTCGGCGGCGGGAAGCTCGGCGTAGCGGCGGGCTTCGGCCAGGGACCCTTCCTGGTGGCGTATCCGGTTGGCCATGGGCTTGCACCACCACTGCTCGGCGTCCCAGCCCGGCCAGATGTTGCGGAGGCGGGGCATGACCTTCTCGGCGAAGAGCTGGGTTGAGTAGCGCGTCTTCCAGTCCGGCATGTTGCCGGCGTGCATGAGACAAAAGACGGTGCCTACCCGCAGAGAGCGAGCCAGGAACTCCATCTGTTCTGCCACCGTGTCGGGGCTGCCGGCGATGACGAAACCACCTTCGACCAGGTCTTTCCAGGTCAACTTGGTGAACAGCTCCATGTTCTCCTTGCGGAGCTGGTTGAGCTTGCCGGCCTTGATGGTGTCCACCGTGCGATAGCCGGCCGGGTCGGAGAAACCGGGGTAGACGTGCAGGCACCGGTTGAAGAAATACAGCACGTGTTCGGCGTAGAGCTTTTCGGCCTCTGCGTCGGTGTCGGCCACGCAGATGATCTGGGCGAAGCTGGTGCGGTAGGGGGACTCATCGCGGTCCCCGCGCTCCGCCCGGCGCTCCCAGAACCCGTCCAGAAGCGCTTTGCCGCCTTTGTAGCCGTTGAAGCTGAGGTAGCTGTAGTTGTAATCGTGGTCCAAACAGAAGTCCCACGTCTCGATGGACCCCCCACCGGGGATGTAGATCGGAGGATGCGGCTTCTGCACCGGCTTGGGCCACAGATTGACGTAGCGCAACTGGTTGTACTTGCCGTCGAAGGCGAACACATCGTCCCTGGTCCAGGCCTGGATGATCATGTCGTGGGCTTCGGCGTACTTGTCCCTGGTCAGGGCGGGGATCTGGCCGTAGGTGAAGTTGGTGTCCATGGCCGTGCCCACCGGGAAGCCGGCGATCAGGCGTCCGCCCGAGATGCAGTCGAGCATGGCGAACTCCTCCGCCACCCGCAACGGCGGGTTGTACAGGGCGATGGAGTTGCCGATCACACACAAGGCCACGTCGGAGGTGCGCCGAGCCAAGGCGGCGGCGATCAGGTTGGGCGAAGGCATGAGCCCGTAGCCGTTCTGATGGTGCTCGTTGCAGCCGATCCCGTCGAAACCCACGGACTCGGCGAACTCGAGCTGGTCGAGATAGGTGTTGTAGAGCTCGTGGCCCTTCTCGGGGTCGAACAGGCTGCTGGGGATGTCCACCCACACCGAGCGGTGCTTCTCCCGGAAATCGTCGGGCAGGTAGGGCCAGGGTTGCAGATTGAACCAAACGAACTTCATCGAATCCCCCTGTCGAGCCGCGGTCGGTTTCCCGCGTCCGAGCGGCAAGACTAAGGCACATGACCCAGATCCAGCCGACCGAGCCGTCGACCAGTGACCTCGCCGACCGGGTCGGCCGGGGCGTCATGAACGGCGGGGACGGCGGGGACGGCACGGACGGACTGGAGGCGCTGGAAGGGTTGGAGGCGCTCCTGGCTCGCCGGCGGACCAACCTGCGCATCGACCCCCGGCGGCCCGTTGCGGCCGAGTTGGTTGACCGACTCTGTGTGGCGGCCCAGTGGGCACCCAACCATCACCGAACCTGGCCCTGGCGGTTCGCCGCGCTGACCGGCTCGGCCAGGACTCAGCTCGGCCAGCTGGCGGCGGCGGATCTGCGGGCCCAGGAGGCGGCCCCGGAGAAGATCGCCAAGGCGGAAGGGAAGTATCTGCGGGCCCCGCTCATACTGGCGGTGGCCGTGGCTCATGGCGTCGGTGATGACTCGATCCGTCGCTTGGAGGACCGTGACGCGGTGGCCGCGGGCATCCAGAACCTGTTACTGGCCGCCACTGCCGCCGGTTTGGCCAGCTATTGGGGCACAGGAGCGGTGTTGGAGCTGCAAGCGGTGCGGGCGTTGTGCGGGTTCGTGCCAACCACCACATTGATTGCCCTGATCTACCTGGGCTACCCCATCGGCGCGGTACCAACCCCGCCGCGGCCGGCGCCGATCCTCCACTTTATTCCTTAAGGAGAGGCGCTCACTGCACGAGCGGTGCTGGCGGAGCTGCGGATGCACCTGCGTCAAGATTGGCTCTGTCCAACACCGGCCGGGGGGTGCAGCCCCGTTTGAAGCGGTCTAAGCCAGCGAACCACGTTATGTTCGCTGGGTGTCTAGCGTCGAGGCGGTGTCGATTGGATGGGTGTGGGCCATCGCGGCGGGGTCGATAGTGCTCGGCGCGGTGGCCGGCGGGGCGCCGCTGTGGTGGTGGTATCGACGCCTCGGCGGCCAGCTGAGTTCTGCGCTGCAATCGGCGGTAACGGCCCGCCAGCAGGCCACGGAGCAGCTGGAGGCGCTGCGCACTCAGATGGGCGTGCGCCAGGCCACCTGGGAGGGGCTGGCCGACGAGCTCGACCATCGCCGCCAGTACGTGGAGAGCTTGCAGCGCGAGCTGCTCTACCGAGATGAGCGGCTGCTGGCCTTGCCCGAGGCGGGGTCACCCCGGGCGGGGGTCCTGCCGCAGGTCGGACCCCCGCCGCTACCTATCGCCCCTGCGGCTGGGTCAGCCGGGCAAGGGCGGCATGGTCGGTCCGAAGAGCCAGGCCTGGAAGAAATCGTCGAGCCTTCGTCCACTCAGCCGTGAGGCCAGCTCGATGAAGTCCTGCGTGGTTGCCGCCTGGCCCCGGTAGGTGTCCGTCCACGCTCGCAGCACGGCGAAGAAGGTCTCCTCCCCGATGGTGGAACGCAGGGCATGGAGGGTGAGCCCGCCTCGTTGGTATACCGCGGGGGCGAACAGCCCGGTCCGCCCGGGGTCCCCAATCGGACCGAAGGAGGACGCTCCGCCCGCCCACCGACGTTGCATGGCGGCGTCGATGTCGTAGTCAGGGGAGGTGGCCTCGTGCCACAGCGCTTCTGCGTAGGTGGCGAAGCCTTCGTTCAACCAGATGTCGGCCCAGCTGGCCACGCTGACGGAATTGCCGAACCATTGGTGAGCTAGCTCATGGGCGATGACGTCGGCGCTTTCCGGGTAGTTGGCGTTGGTGGCAGCGTCGAACAGGGACAGGGTCTGGTTCTCCAGGGCGTAGCCGAGGTCCTCGTCCACTACCACCACGCCGTAGACCTCGAAGGGGTAGGGCCCGAAGCGGTCGCTGAACAGATCGAGCATGGCGCCGGTGGGGGCGAAGACCTGCTCGAAGTGGCGCCCCTGGCCGGCGGGAAAGGCGTTACGGATGGCCACCAACGTTCGGGGGGCCCGGTCCTGGTGGAAGTCGAAGTCGCCGATGGCCACGCTGACCAGGTAGCTGGCCGCTGGGTCGCGAGCCTCGAAGCGCCAGGTCGAGGTGCCCGGTCGGGGGCCGGGGACCGGGGGGGCGCCCACGCCGATGGCGATGACCTCGAGCGGATCGGGGACGGTGACGGCCAGCCGGTACAGGGCCTTGTCGGAGGGGTGGTCGTTGATCGGGAGCCAGGTGGTGGCCCCATTGGGTTCGCTGGCCACGTAGGCACCCGGTTCGGTGGTCGTCCAGCCGACCTCGAAGCCAACCCCGGTGCCGTCGTCGATCGGCTCGGGGTTGCCGTGGTAGGTGACCTCAACGGCGTGTGTGCTGCCCGCGGCCAGGGTCTGGTCTTCAGCCACGAATAACTCCCCGGCCCGTTGGCGGAAGGAGACGACGATGCCGTTCAGACGGGTGTTGGTCACCGTCAGGCCCCGCAGGTCGAGCTGAACCCCTTGGCGCGATACGGTGATGAGCAGGTCGATGGTCACGACCCCTTGGAGCTGGCCTTCGCTGGCCCTGGCGTCGGGAGACCACTCCAGACGCAGGTCCACGGTTTGCATGTCGATGCCAGGGTTGCCGGCGGTCGGGAAATAGGCGTCGCCCACGCCGTCGGCTGCTTGGGTGCCCTCACGGTCGAGCTCGTGGTCCGCGCCGACTCGGGCAGAGGTCGATGAGGTCGGTATCCCCTCCCGGCGGGGTGTGGCGCGCCCGGCTTGCCCGGACTCGGTGGGCGATGCCGTGCCGGCGAAGCCCGTAGCGGTGGGTCCGCCGCTGCGCTCGGTCTTGGGACCTGAACAGCCCGCCAACAGCGCTCCCGCCAGCAGGGTCCGGGCCAGTCGACCTCGGCCGCGGGGCCGTGGCGGCACGGGACGAAGGGTCATAGGCACGATGGCCAGGCTAGGAGTCGACCCACGGGTGCGCCGCTGGTCCGACGCGCGGCCCAGGCTCGGCCTCGCCGATCCCGCCGACGACGATAGTGATGCCTACTTCTACCGATGCGTAAGGAGACTAGGCCATGAATGGGAACATTAACCGAGGATTGTCACCAGTAGCCATTCGGCTCGCGGTGGCGCTGTTAATTTCTTTAGTCGTAGCCACGGCTAGCGAACTGATATGGCAAACAAAGGCCCAGGCCGCGGAAGCATGTACACCTTGGGCGGGTGAAACAAGTCTGCAAGCTACAGTAGACGCCAATATGTGTACGGAGGTCCAACCTGGTACGTATATGCTAAGCAAGTACCTCCTCATAGCTGACGGGCGCATCCTTCAAGGCAACCCGGGCTTTCCTCGCGAGTCTATCGTTATTAAAGCCGAAGCGCCATTCAATACCAACGGCAACGAAGGGCTGATCAACGGCTTTCAGCCTCCCCATACTGGTGTAGCGACTATTCGACACCTAACGCTCGACGGAAACAATCTTTCAACAGGCGCGATAGGTGCTGGTTATATGATTATTGAAGATATTATTGCCCAAGGCGGCCGCTGCTGGGGGATAGCAGTTGTAGGACCGCAAATGTCGGTATCAAGGAGCCTTATTCAATTAAATGGCGCGGATCCCACCTGTCCGGGCGCTCCAGGTGCCGGTGTCTATATGTCTACCAATGGAACAGATTACGGTAATTACGGTCCCGATTTTCGCGATAACGAAATACGTAATAACACTGGACCAGGTGTTGATATATTTAATGTTTGGAATGGAAAGTTCATCAGTAATAATGTCCATGACAACACCGGCTGGGCAGGGTTCTCATTATTGGGAGCATATTGGACGGTCGACAAGAACACTATAAGTCACCCGTCGACTCTTCCCGGACAAGTCCTGCAGGCATTTTGTGACGGCGGTCCAAAAGGCTCACATTCATCGGCCATAATTTTGTGCCAAGGTACAGTTGCTGGGGGTGTTAAAACGGCAAATAATCTGATTATCAACAACACGTTGTCGTCTTATTACGGAATCTTGTCTATAGGCAACGACGAGGCAAACGCCCTGGCTGTGCCAACCAAGAACTCATATTCAGGGAATATATTCCAGACTGCCACTTTGCAATGTGCGGACGACTATCGACGCAACGGGCCGAATGCCAGTACGTGGTTAGGTTGCAAGCCCGTTTACTTCTAGCATCTGCGCAATGTGCACACGGCCTGAGCGGTAGAAATGACCTACCTGCGTAGCGCAGGGTTAGCGCTTGGTGTGACCCGCGGGGCCCGGCAGCGGCGAGCGCGGATCGCGGGGTGTGAGCTGGCTTCGTCGTCGGGCTAGGGTCCCGGCTTATGGTGGTTCTCCGCATTGAGGTGCGCGACCTCCCCGGCGGGTCCGGGGCGAGCGGCGCCAGTGACCCCGCAACGCCTGAGTTTCGCCGCATCTACGTGTTGGATCGTCACCCCGGGGACGCCGTGCTGGAAGCGTTGTGTCATACCGTGCTGGCCGACACCGTGGTTGCGGTGGCCGAGGTGGTGGCCGAACCGCCCCCGCCGGATGCCCATCGGGTAGAGGTCGGGTTCCTACCAGGGGTGACGGACACGGAGGCCCGCCAGCTGGAAGCGGTCATCCGCCACCTGGGCGGGGGAGAGGTGGCCGCCGCCACCGTGCGGGGCTACCGGATGGCGGGAGCGGACCGTTCCACCCTGGAAGCGCTGGCCCGCACCGAGCTGGCTAACCCCACCATTGAACGATGGGCCATCGGCGCCCTGCCGGTGCCTTTCGCTCCCGCCCCGCCCGAACACGCCCGCGTGGAACAGGTGGTCCTGGCCGGCCTGGACGACGCCGGGTTGTTGGCGTTGTCCCGCCAACGGTTGCTCTCGCTCGACGTGACCGAGATGAGGGCCATTGCCGCCTTCTACGGTCCTCTCGAACGCCATCCGACCGACGCCGAGTTGGAGACGTTGGCCCAGACCTGGTCAGAGCACTGCGCCCACAAGACCTTCCGGGCCACCATCGACTTCACCATGGCGGACGCCGAGGGCCGCGTCCAACACCATCAGCAGATCGACGGGCTGTTGGCCACCTACCTGCGGGCGGCCACGGACAAGGCGGCCAAGGACTGGGTGCGCTCCGCTTTCGTGGACAACGCCGGCATTGTTGCCCTCGATGATCGCTGGGATCTGGCCATCAAGGTCGAAACCCACAACCATCCCTCCGCCCTGGAACCCTTCGGCGGGGCCAACACCGGGGTAGGTGGGGTCGTCCGCGATGTCATCGGGGTGTCGGCTCGGCCTGTCGCCTGTCTCGACGTGTTGTGCTTCGCGCCGGCGGATACCCCCCCTGACTCGGTCCCAGAGGGCGTGTTGGCCCCGGCCCGGGTAGCCCAGGGGGTCATCGCCGGCATCGGGGACTATGGCAACAAGCTGGGCTTGCCCACCGTGGCTGGGGCGGTGGTCTACCACCCCGGCTATCTCGGGAACCCGTTGGTGTACTGCGGGGCGGTCGGTCTGATGCCCCACGGCAGCCACCGGGTCGGGCCCCACGCAGGCGATGTAGTGGTGGTGTTGGGCGGTCGAACCGGCCGCGACGGCATCCACGGGGCCACCTTCTCCTCCGCTGAGTTGGTGGCGGAGACCACCGAGCTGGCCGGCTCGGCCGTGCAGATCGGTGATCCCATCACCGAAAAAGCCACCATGGAGGTCGTCTGTGAGGCCCGTGAAGCGGGGCTCTACCGGGCCCTCACGGACTGCGGGGCGGGCGGCTTGAGCTCGGCGGTGGGCGAGCTGGGCGCCGAGGTGGGGGTACGGGTCGATCTGGCCCTGGTGCCGCGCAAGTACCCCGGCCTGGCCCCCTGGGAGCTGTGGTTGTCCGAGGCCCAGGAACGCATGGTGCTGGCCGTACCTCCTGAGCATGTCGACGCCCTGGTCGAGCTGGGCCGACGTTGGCACTGCGAGGTGAGCGCCATCGGCTCCTTCACCGGCGACGCTCGCTTGCGAGTGGACCACGGCGAGGTCACCGTGGTCGATCTGCCCATGGCGTTCCTCCACGAGGGCTGCCCCCGCCGTTCGCTGGTGGCCACCTGGCAACCCCCCCCGCTCGCGGCGCCATTTCCCGTTTCCGCTCCGGCCTCGCCGCTGTCGGTGGCGGAAGCCAACGCCAACCTGTTGGCCCTGCTTGGCCTGCCCACGGTGGCCTCCAAGGCCAACATCGTGTCCACCTTCGATCACGAGGTCCGCGGCGGCACCCTGGTGCGGCCCTGGTGCGGTCCCGCCGCCGAGGGACCCTCCGACGGGGTGGTCCTCGTCCCCCTGGAATGCTGGGAAACCTCCCAAGCCGCCTTCGCCCTCGGGCTGGGTATCAACCCTCGGTACGGGCGTCTTGACCCTTATCGCATGGCGTTGGCCGCGGTCGACGAAGCCTTTCGTAACGTGGTGGCAGTGGGTGCGGATCCCGACCGGGTGTCGCTGCTGGACAACTTCTGTTGGGGTAACCCCACGCTGGCGGACCGTCTCGGTTCGCTGGTGCGAGCCACCCAGGGCTGCCATGACGCGGCGGTGGCCTACCGAGCCCCGTTCGTGTCGGGCAAGGACAGCTTGTTCAACGAGTTCAACGGGGTGCCCATCCCCGGCACCTTGTTGGTGACTGCGCTGGGGGTGTTGCCCGATCGCACCAAGGTGGTGCAGGCCTATCCCCGGCCCGAGGGTGGCCGGCTGTTCCTGATTGGCCAGACCCTGGCGGAGTTGGGCGGCTCGCTCTACTACGAGCTGATCGGACGGCTCGACGGCGAAGTGCCTGGCCTGCCCCCGGGCGACGGTTTGGCCACCTACCGGGCGCTGTACCAGGCCATCGGGGCGGGGTTGGTGCTCGCCGCCCACGACTGCAGCGAGGGTGGGCTGGCCGTGGCTCTGGCCGAGTTCGCCCTGGCCGGCGGGGTCGGACTCGACCTCGACATCAGCTACGGCGACACTGATGCCGGCGACAACAACGGGGCCGGCAACAACGGGGCCGACAATTTGGCCCGCCTGGGTGCGGCCGAGTTGCTCTTCAGCGAGACCTCGGGGCGTTTTGTGGTCCAGGTGGTGGCGGGCCGGGAGGCCGAGTTCGTCCAGTTGCTGGCGGCGGTGAGCAGGGTCCAGGAGCTGGGCGCCGTGCAGGCCCCCGCCGAGACCGCCGGCGCTGCCGAGGCCACCGTGCGCATCCGGGTGGCCGGATTGGACACGGTGGTTCTGCCCCTGGAGGCGGTCCGCCAAGCCTTCTTGGGCCCCGCCCGGGGGTCGCCATGAGCGCGCCCCCCATCGCCGTGCTCATCGCCCCTGGATCCAACCGGGACGGGGAAGCGGCCCGAGCCCTGACCATGGCCGGTGCCCTGGCGGAGATCGTGCCCATCGGGGATTCCCTCGACCGTTTCGCCGGGGTCGTGCTGCCGGGGGGCTTCTCTTACGGCGACGCCCTCGGGGCCGGCATGCGTTGGGCGTTGGAGGCGGGCCAGGCCGTGCGGGCCTTCGCCGATGCGTCCCGGCCCATTCTGGGTATCTGCAACGGTTTTCAGGTGCTGGTGCGGGCGGGCCTGCTACCCGGCGAGGGCGCCGCCACCGATCCGAACCCAACGGCGGGCCCAACCGGCCCCCGCCCGAGACGAGTCACCCTCACCGCCAATGCCAGTGGCCGTTTCGTGTGCCGCTGGGTCAGCTTGGCCACCGAGCCCGGCAACTCGGCGGGCCTGCACGGGCGCCTCCCCGCGGTGATCGCCTGCCCGGTGGCCCACGGCGAGGGCCGCCTGGTGGTGCAAGACGTGCGGGCATTGGCCCTGCTCCAGGCCGATGGCATCGTGTTGTTCCGCTATGTGGAAGGGACCAACCCCAACGGCTCAGTGGCGGACATCGCCGGCCTGTGTGACCGCCGCGGCTTGGTGTGGGGGTTGATGCCTCACCCCGAGGATCACCTCCGCGACGAGCAAAATCCTTTCCCGCACCGCCGTGGCCGAGCTGGCCTGGCCCTCTTCGAGGCCTTCGTGGACCGTGCTCGAACGCTCTGATCTTTCCGACCTTTTGGGCCCGCCGGTGCGGGGCAAGGTGCGCGACGTCTACCGGCTCGACAGCGAGCGCCTGCTGCTGGTGGCCACCGATCGGCTCTCCGCCTTCGATCGGGTGCTGGGCTGCGTGGCCTACAAGGGCCAGGTGCTGACCGAGGTGTCCAACTGGTGGTTCGACGCCCTGGCCGATGTCGTGCCCAACCATCTTTTGGACCGGGTTGATCCCAACGCGGTGGTGGGGCGGGCCTGTACCACCCTGCCGGTGGAGGTGGTGGTGCGGGGGTACCTGACCGGGGTGACCTCCACCTCGTTGTGGCCCCGCTACCGCGACGGCGCCCGCCAGCTCTACGGGTTGCGTCTGCCCGACGGCTTGGCCTTCAACGACGCCCTGCCCACGCCCATCATCACCCCCACCACCAAGGCCGCCGCCACCGAGCACGACGAGCCGATCTCCGGTGCCGATGTGGTGGCTAAGGGCCTGGTCGACGCCCTCCGCTGGGCCGAGGTCGAGGCGGTGGCCCTGGCGCTGTTCCAACGGGGCAGCGAGCTGGCGGCGCAGGCCGGGCTCACCCTGGTGGACACCAAATACGAGTTCGGTATCGATGCGGAAGGGCGCCTCACCCTCATCGATGAGGTCCACACCCCCGACTCCAGCCGGTTCTGGCGGGCAGGGACCTTCGAACATCTGGACAAGGAGCTGGTCCGGCGCTGGTACGCGGCCCAGGGCTATCGGGGCGACGGGGACCCCCCGCCCTGGCCCCAGGAGCTGGCCGCCACCCTTTCCGACGCCTATCTGGAGCTGCATCGGGCCCTCTGCGGCGGGGCCTTCGAGCCGGGCGCAACCCCTGAACAGGAGCGTCTGGCCGCCAACGTGCAGCGCTGGTTGGTCACCGACCGGGGCCGGTCATGAGCTCGGGGCCGGTGCTGGTTGGGGTGATCATGGGTAGCGGCTCGGACTGGGACACCCTGCGTAAGGCGACGGAGACCCTGGCCCGTTTCCAGATCGGGTACGAGGCTGAGGTGGTGTCAGCGCACCGCACCCCCCAGCGCATGGCCGACTACGCCAACACCGCGGAGGCCAGAGGCTTGCAGGTGATCATCGCGGGGGCGGGCGGGGCCGCCCATCTGCCTGGCATGGTGGCCGGCCACACCCTGGTGCCGGTCATCGGCGTACCGGTGCGTTCCCGAGCGTTGTCCGGCCTGGATTCGCTGCTGTCGATCGTACAGATGCCGGCAGGGGTGCCAGTGGCCACCATGGCCATCGGCGAGGCCGGGGCGATCAACGCAGCCCTGTTGGCGGTGGCCATCTTGGGTCTGGCCCGGCCGGAGCTGCGCACCGCCCTGGCCGCCTACCGGGCGGAGCGAGCGGCCGAGGTAGTAGCCACCGTCCTCGAAGGCGGTAACCGGTGACCGGGTCAACACAGTCAGAGACTGGGTCAACACAGTCAGAGACTGGGCGAGCGCTTCCGGCGGGGGCGACGATGGGGATCTTGGGCACCGGTCAGCTGGGGCGCATGTTGGCCCTGGCGGCGCGGCGCATGGGGGTGCGGGTCATCACCCACGGCGATGACGTTGAGCATTCACCGTGCGGCCAAGTGGCGGAGCCCGTGGCCGACCTGGACACCTTCTTGCGCCGAGCCGATGTGGTCACCACCGAGTTCGAGAACGTCGAGGTTGCTGTCCTGGCCGCGGCCCAGCTGGCTCGACCCTCGGGCCAGCTTGTCGGAATCTGCCAGAACCGCGGCCGCGAGAAGGCATTCCTGCGGGCAGAGGGCCTGCCCACCGTCGCCCATCAACTGCTCGACATCGCACCGGGGTCATCGGGGTCGGGGTCATCGTTGCGTCAGGCGATCGTCGACTTCGGTTTGCCCGCGGTGCTCAAGACGGCCGCTTTCGGTTATGACGGCAAAGGCCAGTGGGTGCTGCGCGACCGGGCTGACCTGGACGAACTCGATGGCCTACCCGCCCACGCCGGACCCTTCGTGGTGGAATCGCTGGTCGACTTGGCGCTGGAGCTGTCGGTGGTGGTGGCTCGAGGCGGTAACGGCGAGGCGGTCTGCTACCCCGTCATCGAGAACCGCCACCGCCACCACATCCTCGATGTCTCCCTTGCTCCCGCCGGCGTGGATGCGGAACTGGCCGGCCGAGCTCAAAAGCTGGCCCTGCAGATTGCCGAAGCGTTGACCGCGGTGGGCGTGTTGTGCGTGGAGTTCTTTGTCACCACCAGCGGCGAGCTGTTGGTCAACGAGATTGCCCCCCGGCCCCACAATTCGGGCCATCTCACCATCGAGGCCGCCCCCAGCTCCCAGTTCGACCAGCAGCTGCGGGCAGTGTGCGGCCTACCGCTAGGAGCGGTGGCCCCTTTCCGGCCGGCGGCCATGGCCAACCTGTTGGGTGAGCTGTGGGCCCAAGGGGAACCCAACTGGGCCCACGCCCTAGCCGTGCCCGGCGTCACTCTGCACCTCTACGGCAAGGACAATCCTCGACCGGGACGCAAGATGGGGCATCTGACCGCGGTGGCCTCAACCCCTCACGAGGCACTAGAACTGGTGTTGGATGCTCGACACCGCCTCGGTTCCCGCCCCGCCCCACCACCAGGCTGACGACGACACCCTGCACGAAGAGTGCGGAGTGTTCGGGATCTACGCCCCCGGCGTGGACGCCGCCCGGTTGACCTTCTTCGCCCTTTATGCCCTGCAACATCGGGGCCAGGAGGGTGCTGGCATTGTCAGCTTCCACGAGGGCGTGGCCCATCTCCACAAGGGCCTTGGGTTGGTCTCCCAGGTCTTCAACGAAGAGAACCTGGCCACCCTGCAGGGCCACCACGCGGTGGGCCACACCCGGTACTCGACCACCGGCGCGGTGACGCTGCGCAACACCCAGCCCTACGTGTTGGAGACCTTCGATGGGCCGTTGGCCCTTGGTCACAACGGCAACCTCATCAACTCGCCCCAGCTACGCCGGGAGTTACTGGAGCGCGGCGTGGGCCTGTCTTCCAGTTCCGATACCGAGGTGATGATCCACCTCCTGGCCGGAGCGGGCGGCCCCGGTACCGACTGGGTCAGCCGCATCAAGGTGCTCATGGACCGCGCCGTAGGTGCATACACGCTGACCATCGGCACCCGTAACGCCGTATACGGGGTACGCGACCCTTGGGGGTTGCGACCGCTGGTTTTGGGCCAGTTGGGCGAGGGCGGCTACGCCCTGGCTTCGGAAAGCTGCGCCTTGGCCACCATAGGGGCCACCCTGGTAGCGGAGATCGGCCCCGGTGAGATCGTGCGCATCGACGACCGCGGCTACGCCATCATCCCCGGAGCGGTGCCCCGCAAACTCAGCTTTTGCACCTTCGAGGAGATCTACTTCGCCCGCCCCGACTCGATGTTTCGGGGCCGGTTGGTTCATCAGACCCGCCAGGCGCTGGGCCGCCAACTGGCCAGGGAAGCCCCAGTGCCCACCGGCGCCGACATCGTCGTCCCGGTGCCCGATTCTGGCATTCCTCACGCCATCGGCTTCGCCCAGCAAAGTGGGATTCCCTATAGCGAGGGGCTGATCAAGAGCCGTTACATCGGGCGCACCTTCATCGAGCCCACCCCCGAGCTGCGCCGAGATCGGGTGGCCATGAAGTTCAACCCTTTACCGGCCAACCTGGAAGGCCAGCGGGTGATCATGGTGGATGACTCCATCGTGCGTGGCACCACGTCGGGGCCGTTGGTGGCGTTGTTGCGCAGGGCCGGCGCGGCTGAGGTGCACGTACGGGTGGCCTGTCCGCCCATCGCTCATCCCTGCTTCATGGGGGTGGATATGGCCAGCCGGGCCGAGCTGATCGCCGCCAACATGTCCGTGCAGGAGATCGCCGCCCATGTGGGGGCAGATTCGCTGGCTTATCTGAGCATTGACGGGATGATGGCGGCGTTGCACGACCGTGAGAGCGACATCGGCCTGCGCCGCAACGGCACCTCCGCGGTGCTGGCCGATGATGGGCGCCCAGCGGGCCACAGTGATCAGGGCTACTGCAATGCCTGTTTTACCGGGGAGTACCCCTTCGAGGGCGTGCCCGTGGACTTGGTGTCCAAGGAGCGCTTCGCCGGCATCGTCGGACACGGCTGAGCCGTGCGGATCCTGGTGGTAGGGG
>JANPEN010000427.1:0-2120 GCA_031422955.1 Acidimicrobiia bacterium | reverse complement strand
CGAGGTCGAAGTAGCGGGCCAGGAGGGCTTCGTCAGCGGGTGCCTCCAGCACCGCAAGCCCGGTTGGGGCCCGGATCCCCGCGCCGCGCAAGGTGGCCCTGCCCGCGTCGAGCTCGGCCTGGAGCACGTCGCGGTTCTGGGCGGCAAGCCAGTCGGCCTCGTCGAAGGCGACAAAGGTTCCTGGCAGCACCTCGGCGGCGAAGCGACCGTTGGCCGCGGTCAGGGTCAGCAGGCTGGCCAGCGCTCCCCCGCCCACCCCGGCGCGGGTTTCGATCAAGGCGCTGACCGTCTCCGGATTGAGCTGCAGGCTAACGGGCACGTCGCCGAAGGCGATCAGGGCTTCAAGCTGTTGATCGAGGCGGCGGGTGGCCTCCTCGTCGGGGCGGGCCCGGCCGTCGGTGCTGCGCCGAGCCGTCATCCGTACGTCGACCAGCAGACCGACCGGCCGGCCGTCTCCGACCGCGGCCCGGGTGATCTGGTCTTCGGACAGATGGGCGAGATAGGTGACCAACCGAGCAGCGACGTCGCCCTGGGGATCACGTAGCTGTAGCTCCACGGGAAACACCCCGGCCGGCAACACGAAGGGTTCGTCGGAGCCGTCGTCCCTGGCCACGACGGGGATCTGCAGGGCGTGGGTCTGTGTCCCTGCTTCGACGTCCGCATCGGTGAACCGGCCGAGGGAGCGGCCCAGGTCGGCATCGGCGGGGTTGAGGACTGAGGCCATGGTCTCCACCGCAGGGTAGAGGCGTCCGACCAGCGTGAAACCGGACTCGGGGGTGACGGTTCGCACCTGCAATTTGAAGGAGCCTCGGGGGCCGAGCCAGCTGTCCTGAGCCAGAAAAACCAGGGAAGGGCCGTTGCCGGGGTTGGTCGAGCCGGGCCCGGCCGGCCCCTGCGCACCCGAGGTGGAAACGGTTGCTCCTACGGTGACTGGTGCCAGCTCTGTCAACAGGACGGCAAGCACGGCCACGAGCACGGCAAGCAACTGAGCTAGCCCCTTTGGCTCTTTCGGTGGCACGTTGCGCACCGGGTTCCTCACGGGCTCGAGAGGGTCGGGGTGGCCAGGGGAGGGGCCGCCACGAGCGATGCCGTCAGCACCACCAGCTGATAGGGCTGCAGCACGAAGCCGTGGCGCTGGTAGACCTGCAGCGCTCGTTCGTTGCTGGTCTGGGTGTTGACCAGGGCACGGTAAGCGCCCCGGCGCATCAACCAGCGCAGGCCGTCGCGAATCAACGTGGAGCCCAGCCCCTGGCTCCCGTAGGCAGGGTCGACGGCGAGTCGTTGGAGGTAGCCGCGCTCGCTGGCCAGCCCGAACACTGCGTAGCCGGTGGGGTGACGCTCGTCGGTGGTCACGCGGTAACGCGTGATCGGGGTGGCGGAGATGGCGTCGGCAAGTCCTTCGGCGTCGAGTTGCCAGAAGGGTTGGAAGGCGGCCCGGTCGATGGCCAGCACCCGATCGCGGTCAGTGGGGCGAGCTCTGCGGGTGGCCCGCCAGGTAGGGGCGTCCACCGTGGAAAGATCGTGCGCCAGCAGATGCAGGCGGTCGTGTTCCTCGAAGCCCAACCCGACGAAGGCGTCCAACTCCGGTTCGGCGATGGCGGAGGTGATGACCCGCGTGAAACCCCGTTCCCGGAGGCGGACCAGGGCGGCCTCAATGGCCCCCCGATGAGGCTCACCGAGGGGGGCGAGGTAGGCAATGTGGTCGCTGCCGCGCCACGGTCCGAGCCGTAGGTGTAGGCCGTCTAGGGCGATCAGTTCGGCCGAGCCGGCAGCGACCAACGTTTCCTCCGGTGCCCGCTGGTGACCGGGGACGTGGTGTGGTTCCAACCGGTGTCGGGCGAGACGGCCTCTAGCGTAGTCGGGCCCGCCGCTACGCTTCCTTCGTGACGGTGTTGGTGGCGACCCATCCAGCCTTTCTCGACCACCACGGCGGCGAAGGCCATCCTGAACGGGCCAGCCGCATGGAGGCGGTGGCCAAGGGGATCGAGACCTCGCAGTTGGGCGAGGCCATCGTGTTGTTCGACGCGCCCCGGGCCACCTACGAGGAGCTGACCCGGGTGCACGGTCTCGGCTACGTCGAGGCGTTGGACCGGTTCTGCCGAGCCGGCGGCGGAGATCTT
>JANPEN010000426.1:0-4457 GCA_031422955.1 Acidimicrobiia bacterium | reverse complement strand
GATGGGGCTTCTGGTACGGCTTGGGCAGCACCGCCCGGGTGGGCATCGAGAAATACTGGCCCTCGAACCCGAAGCGTTCCTGCATCCACATCTGGGGGATGGCATGAACAAACTCATCCCAGGAGTTTTTGGTGGTATCGGGGTTGGCCCGAAAGCCACCCAGCTCCGTCCAGGTGGCCGAACGGCCGGTGCCAAACTCCAGCCGACCGCCGGAAAGAATGTCGAGCACCGCGGCCCGTTCGGCGATCTTGACAGGATGGTTGAACTCCGGCACGCAGATGACGATGCCATGACCGACCCGGATCTGTTGGGTCTGCATGGCACAGGCGGTCAGAAACAGCTCCGGGGCGGAGGAGTGGGAGTATTCCTCCAAAAAGTGGTGCTCGACCGCCCACACGGAGTGGAAGCCCAACTCGTCGGCCAGCCGGACCTGTTCCAGGGCGTTGAGGTAGACCTGACGTTCCGATTCCGCCGTCCAAGGCCGGGGCACCGACAGCTCGTAAAAGATCCCGAACCTCATGGCGCGCCTACCTCCTGGAATGGCCCCCCGACGCCAGAACTTGACGCCTCGGTCAGCTCCTAGGCTAGCTCACAGGACCCCGCCGGCAAGCAAGGTCACCAGCGCCGCCGCCGCCGCCAGCCGATACCAACCGAAGACCGCCAAACCGCGGCGTTGCAACCAGGCCACCATCCACTTCACCGCCAGCAAAGCGGAAACCAGGGCGGCCAACAGGCCCAGCAACGGCCGGCCCACACCGTAGGCGTCGATCATCACCGAGCCGTTGTTCAACGCCTCGAAGCTGGTGGCCGCGCCCAGAGTCAACAAGCCGAGCAGAAAGCTCAACTCCACCGCCGCGCTGAGCCCCAGCCCCACGGCCATACCGGCCAGGATGGTGACCAGGCTGCGGCTGGTGCCCGGCCACATGGCGAACACCTGGGCGCAGCCCACCACCAGGGCCATGCGCACACTGAGCTGGTCGAGGCTATGGGATCCCCCTGCCCAGCGGGCCCCCAAGCCAGAGCGCAGAGGCGCCCCGCCGGGCGGATTCGTCCCGCCGGGCAGATTCGTCCCCCCGGAGGCGGCCACCGCGAGCGCGGCGGGTTCCACCACCCGCCGACGTTGTTCGAGAACCAGGATGACGACGCCGCCCACCGACCAGGCCACCGCAATGGCCCAGGGCTGGAACAGTCGGTCCTTGATCGGGCCTTCCAGGGCCAAGCCGATCACCGCGGCGGGGACGAAGGCCACGATCAGGTTGAGGGCCAGGCGCCGGCCCTCGGCATCGCGTCCGATGACCCCGTTCAGTACCGACAGCACGCGGCGCCAGTACAGCGCCAACACGGCCAGAATGGCCCCGGCCTGGATGGCGATGGCGTAGCTGTCGAAGGCGTCCTTGGCCTCGGCCGCGGCCGCAGGGTCCCCCTCCGCGGAGCCGTCGAGGTCGAGCAGGCGGCCAGTCACCAGCAAATGCCCGGTAGAGCTGACGGGCAAGAACTCGGTGATGCCCTCAACCACCCCCAGCACCAGCGCGTCGAGCACTCCGAGTTCATGGCTTCCCGTGGTTCCAACCGCGGTTGATTCCGCCGCCGGCGCCGCCGGTACCTGTGCTCCTCCCAGGACCGCGGGGACCCCCACGATCGCCCCTACCAGGGTGACGGCCAGCACAAAACCGGCGAGTCGAGCGGACTTCCTGCCTGCTGGACGCGGCGACCGGAGGCGAGCGATGAAGGGATGCACGATGCAGCAGGCTAGGAGCTGTCAGGCTCGGGCCCAAGGAGTTCCGACTATGCCCCCAGCCCGCACAGCCCCCACCGGCGGGTCGTGGCCCATCGTGGTCGCGGCCACCGCCGCGTTGATCATGAACCTCGACACCGCGGTGAACATCGCCCTGCCCGCCATTAGCACCGCCTTCTCCCTGGAGGTGGCCGAGATCACCTGGCTGGTGGTCTGTTACGTGCTCACCTATGCCTGCCTGCTCGTCACCACCGGGCGCCTGGCCGACGCCTTCGGCCACGAGCGCGTCTTGCGCTACGGGCTGGCCATCAGCCTCCTCGGCCTGGCCGGGGCTGGCCTGGCACCGAGTTGGCCGTTGTTTCTCGGCGCCCGGGTGGTGCAGGGGGCGGGGGCCGCGCTGGTCTTAGGAGCCGCTCCCGCCCTGGTCACCACGAGCGTGGCACCCGAGCGAGCGGGCCGCGCCCTCGGCCAGTTCCAGTTCGGGGTGGCGTTGGGTTTCGCGGCCGGCCCGCCCCTGGGCGGCATGCTCACCCAGTGGCTCGACTGGCGCTGGGTCTACCTGTTCCGCATCCCCCTCGCCGCCGGGTTGTTGGTGTTGGTGTGGCTACGGCCCACCGGTGCTGCTGGCCCTCCCTCGGGTAAGCGCATCCCGCTCGATCTGGCCGGCACCTTGAGCCTGGGCGGGGCGGTGGCGGCGGGTTTGCTGGCTCTCAACCGGGGGCCGCAGTCAGGTTGGGACAGCCCGCTGGTGCTGGCCGGAGCCGCGCTGTTCCTGCCCCTGCTGGGGTGTTGGGTGTTGGCCGAGCGACGGAGCGACGCGCCCGCCCTCGACCCGCAGCTTTTCCGGTCGGTGGGCTTTGCCGTGGCCAACGTGCTGAGCGCGGCGGCCAACGCGGCCATGTTCATGATCTGGCTACTGGCGCCGTACTACCTGGTCACCACCCTGGGGTATTCGCCAGTGATCGGAGGGTTGCTGTTGGCAGCCAACCCCTTGGCCACAGCCTTGGTTGCGCCGTGGGCCGGCCGCTGGAGCGCGTTGGTGGGGGCGGGACGGCTGGCGGTCCTCGGCCTGGCCATCGAGACCGTCGGTTTAGCGGCCATCTCCCGCCTCGGGTCCGATTCGTCCCCCGCGTCGGTGGCGCTGGCGCTGGCTTGCGTCGGGCTGGGCATCGGGGTGTTCACGGTGCCCAATCTCAGCCTGGTCATGGGCGCCATCGCCCGCCACCAACAAGGTGTGGCCGGTGGCCTGACCCAGATGACCCGCACCGTCGGAGTGGTCAGCGGGGTGGCGCTGGGCAGCCTGGCTCTGACCCAGCTGCGCCAGCGCCAGGCCGGCCGCCTGGGCGTGGCTGCCAGCGACGCGGTCACTTTCCTGCCGGCATTCTCCAAGGTTTTCTTGGGTGCCGCCGCGCTGACCGGCCTGGCCGCGCTGCTTTCCGTCACCCGAGCCGGGGACCGGGAGAAAGGCCCGGGCTGACGCCGACAGCCACGTCGACCGGCTGGGGCCAGAGCAGCGCCTCAATGGCCTCGTGGAAGTGGATGAGGGAGGGTTCGTTGCGGCCGAAGACGATCTCTTGCTGGGCGCCGGAACGGAAGGATCGCTGGATCTGCTCACACATCACGAAGTCCTCCTGGTCAATGACGCCCACGATGATGTCGAGGGACTTCTTCCAGCGGCGCTGCGCCTTCTCGGTGGTGGCGGGCTCAGTTGCGTACAGCGTGGTGACCAAGGTGGTGTGATCAGGGCCTTCGGGGAAGAGCTGGAAGAGCTGCACATGATCCTGCTGGTAGATCAACACCGTGTTGGGCACGAGGAAGTAGTTGATGGTGACGTAGGGCAGCAGGCTCCATTCGTGGCGAGGCTTACGGTCGAGTTCCTCAATGGACCAGCGAGGAGCCACGATGCGGCCGTGGGGTCCGAAGGAGTCGTTCACCGCGTTGTCGGACTGGATGTACGGCGCGATCGACGCGTGGTGCAGATGGCGGATGTGGTACGGCTCACAGAACGTGTCGTACATCAGCTTCCAGTTCATGGCCCGGGTGCTCGTGCGGCTATCCACGAAGGAGTAGCCGGCCAGGTCGAAAGGGGCCAGCTCGCGCTCCGAGCCGGCTAGCCAGGCGGTGGCGTCCATCGAGCCCGGCTGGGCGTCGAGTTGCACATAGACCAGCCCCGCGGCTTCGTTGCAGCCGAACTCCGACAGACCGTGGTCCGCCCGACCCAGGCCCTCGAAGCCAATGCCGTGGGTGGGGCTGATGAGACGCCCGTCCAACCGGTAGGACCAACCGTGGAACGGACAGGACAACGATTTCGGTGCGTTACCGCGACCAACGGCCACGCAGGCGCCGCGATGACGGCACACATTGCGAAAGCCCCGCACCACCCCATCGGCGCCCCTTACCACCACGATGGGAACATCAGCGATGGACAACGTCACGTAATCGCCGGGGCTGGCCACGTCGCAGGACAAACAGGCCAGGATCGGACAGCCCAGGAAGAGCCTTTCGATCTCGATGGCGTAACGGTCGCGGTCAATATAGGTATCGATGGGGTTGCGATACATCGCGGGGGCCAAATCCGTGGTGTTTCCCGCAGCCCGATGGGCCATGATCCGCTCCAACAGCGCAAGCTGCACATCCATGTCCATCGGTTCATCCTCGCTGGCCGTGTCAGCCCGAACCGTACCCGAACTCAGCTCAGGTGCCGTCGAGGGCGGCGAAACCA
>JANPEN010000425.1:0-7353 GCA_031422955.1 Acidimicrobiia bacterium | reverse complement strand
CGATGCCGTTGACCAACAACCGGGACGCATCGATGTCTTCGGGTCCGGCCGAGGCCCACCCGATGATGCGATCGCGCTCGTCCACCAGAACGCAACTGCAGCAAACCCACTCGGGCCGGGACCCGTCGAGGCGAGCCCGCTCGACCCGTTCCAACTGGGTCGCGAGCTTGTCGGGGGCCCACAGATCGTCGTCATCAAGAAAGGCAATCCAGGGCGCTCGCGCCTCAGCGATACCGGCATTGCGGGCGGCCGAGAGGCCTCGGCTCTGGTCGTGGCG
Source organism: Acidimicrobiia bacterium (assembly GCA_031422955.1). Classification (GTDB taxonomy): domain Bacteria; phylum Actinomycetota; class Acidimicrobiia; order Acidimicrobiales; family CAIXPF01; genus CAIXPF01. Next base: position 7,076 of record JANPEN010000425.1, on the reverse strand, counting down.
GATCACACGAACCCCCAAATGGGCCAATTGCCGAGCATCTTCAGCCGTGTTGTCCTCCGAACCGTCGTCAACAGCGATAACCTCAACGGTGACGCGCCGCTGCCCGAGGGCCGTCCCGAGCGCTCGGCGGAAGAGCGTGCGGCGGTTTTTGGTGGGGATGACGACAGTGACATCGGGGAGCATCGAGGCAACTCTAGGGTGGTCGCCGACCACCGCTGGCAAAGGGCCGCGTCACCAATCTGGGGCGGGTTCTTCGTACCCTTCTCCGGCTCCGCGGCCGGGCGTACGCTCGGCAAGGCGGGGGTCAGCGGCGACCCCTCGCGGCTGGAGGAGTTAGCACAGTGCACGAACCCGTCGGGGTGGCAGTGGTGGGCGCGGGCTACTGGGGTCCGAACCTGATTCGAAACTTCCTGGGCAGCGAGGACACCGTCTTGCGTTGGGTGTGCGATCTCGACGCCGAGCGCGCCCAGCGAGTGCTTGGTCGTCGTAGCGAGGTTCGCGTCACCGCCTGCCTGGACGACCTGCTCCAGGACCCCGAGGTCGAGGCCATCGCCATCGCCACCCCCTCCTGCACCCACCTGCCCATTGGTTTGAAGGCCCTCCAGGCCGGCAAACACGTGTTGATGGAGAAGCCGCTGGCCACCTCGGTGGCCGAGGGCGAGCTCCTGGTGGCGACAGCAGCAGCCCATGAACGGGTGCTCATGTGCGATTTCACCTTCTGCTACACCCCGGTGGTGCGCCGGCTGCGGGACATGATCGCGTCCAACGAGCTGGGCGAGGTGCTCTACATCGACACGGTGCGGGTCAACCTCGGGTTGGTCCAAGACGACATTGATGTGTTCTGGGATCTGGGCCCCCACGATCTGTCGATTCTCGATTTCATTCTCCCCGCCGCCTATCGGCCGGTCGACATCGCCGCCACCGGCGCCGATCCTTTGGGCACCGGGCAAACCTGTGTCGGCTATCTCTCCATGCGCCTGGCCAGCGGGGCCATCGCCCATGTCACCCTCAACTGGCTCAGCCCAACCAAGATCCGCCAGATGGTCGTTTCCGGCTCCAAGCGCATGGCCTTGTGGGACGACCTCAAGGTCGGCGCCCGCCTCAGCGTCTATGACCGCGGTGTCGACGTGACACGTGTCCTCGATCGCGACGAGAAGGCCAGCCGCATGGTCTCCTACCGCACCGGGGACATCGTCACCCCGGCATTGCCCGAGACCGAGGCGCTTTCCGCTGTGGTCAGCGAATTCGCCGCTTCTATCCGGGAGGGTCGCGCTCCCCTTACCGACGGCGTGGCCGGTCTGCGTGTCCTGCACATCCTCGAGGCCGCCGCCCAGAGCCTTCGCTCCGGCGGCACCCCTGTCCCCCTGGAGCTTTCCCATGTTTACGAATAAAACTATTCTCATCACCGGTGGAGCCGGGCTGATCGGCTCCACCATCGCGGATCAACTGGTTGGTCTCGGTTCGGGTGCCCCGGCAGAGATTCGCGTCCTCGACAACTTCGACCGGGGTCGAATGGAGAATCTAAGTGGCGCGCTGGCGACGGGCACACTGGAAGTTCTCGAGGGCGACATCCGAGACCGAGCCCTGCTGGCGGAGGCCATGGCTGGGGTGGACATCGTGTTTCATCAGGCCGCTATCCGCATCACCCAATGCGCCGAAAATCCCCGCCTGGCCACCGACATCATGATCAACGGCACCTACAACGTGGTTGAAGCGGCCAAGGACGCCGGGGTGAGCAAGCTGGTAGCGGCTTCCTCTGCCTCCATCTACGGACAAGCCGATCAGCTGCCCACGCCCGAAACCCAACATCCGTATGACAATCGCACCATCTACGGCGCGGCCAAAATGTTCAACGAGGGTCTGCTGCGGAGCTTCAATGACATGTATGGGCTCAACTATGTGATGCTGCGTTATTTCAACGTATACGGCCCCCGGATGGACATTCACGGGGTTTACACTGAGGTGCTCATCCGCTGGATGGAGCGTATGGCGGCGGGACTTGCCCCCATCATCATGGGCGACGGGAACCAGACCATGGACTTCGTGTTCGTCAGCGACATCGCTCGCGCCAACCTGTTGGCGGCCCACTCCGACGCCACCGATGTCGCCCTCAACGTGGGTACCGGCACCCCCACCAGCCTCAACGACCTGGCTCGGGCCTTGGGCAAGGTGATGGACTGCGATCTGGAGCCGGACTATCAGCCGGCCCGCAAGGTCAACGCCGTCGAGCACCGCGCCGCCGATGTGACCAAGGCTCGCCAGATGATCGGCTTCGAGGCCAGCGTGCCGCTCGAAGAGGGCCTCCGCCAACTGGTTAGCTGGTGGCAGCGCGAGCGCAACACCACTGCCGGCCCAGGCGTAAGCGGCCGACCGTGATCCCCTTGATGAAGCCCTGGCTCGGCGAGGAGGAAGCACAGGCCGCGGCCGCCGCGGTCGCTTCGGGCTGGGTAGCCCAGGGTCCCCGGGTAAAGGCCTTCGAGGATGCCTTCGCCACCCGGATGGGGGCTAGCCACGCGGTGGCGGTGAGCTCGGCCACCGCGGGCTTGCATCTGGCCCTGGTGCTAGTGGGGGCCGGGCCCGGTGACGAAGTCATCGTTCCCTCCCTTTCCTTCATCGCTACCGCCAACGCGGTTCGCTACGTGGGGGCCACCCCGGTCTTTGCTGACGTCGAGCTGACCACCATGAACCTGTCGGCGCAGACCATCGCCCCGCTCATCACCGTCAGGACCAAAGCGGTGATCCTGGTCCACCAGGCCGGCGCCCCCGCCGACCTCGATGGCGTCCACGCCCTGTGTGACCCCGCCGGCATCGCCGTGGTGGAAGACGCCGCCTGCGCCATCGGCGCCACCTACCAGGGTGCTGTCATCGGTTCCCATTCCGATCTGGCGGTGTTCTCCTTCCATCCCCGCAAGCTGGTGACCACCGGCGAGGGCGGGATGATCGCCATCCGGCCCGACCAGTGGGCGGTGCGGGCTCGGACCCTCCGCGAGCACGGCATGAGCCTGAGCGCCGCCGAGCGCCACGCGCAAGGCGCCCCAGCCTTCGAGCAGTACCTCGAGACCGCCTTCAACTACCGCATGACCGACCTGCAGGCCGCGGTGGGCATCGTGCAGTTGGGCCGGCTGGAACCCATGGTCGCTCGCCGTCGGGAGTTGGCCCAGCGCTACCAGGCCGCGCTGGCCGATCTCGATGGATTCCTCACCGCCAGCGACCCGACGTGGGGTACCACCAACTACCAGTCCTTCTGGGTGCTGCTGCCCGACGATCTCAGCGTTGAACGTAACCAGGTGATGGCCCGACTCCACGAGCTGGGCGTCTCCAGTCGGCGGGGCATCATGGCCGCCCATTTGGAGCAGGCCTATCACGGTCATCCTCACGTGGCCCTGCCCGTCACCGAACGCCTGACCAGCCGTTCGTTGATCCTGCCCCTCTATCACCACCTGAGCGAGAGCGAACAGGACCAGGTCATCGAGGCGTTACGCGACGCCGTAGGGGCCAGCCATCGTCGGTCGGTAAGCACCCGGGTGGCGTCATGAAGATCATCGTGGGGCTCAGCTCGCTCGATCTGGGAGGGAGCATGATCTCCGCCATCGAGTTGGCCGCCTCGGTGCAGGATCAGCTGGGCTGGGAGGTGGCGGTGTACGCCCCTCCCGGCCGAGCCGGCAAGCTGTTGGCCGAGCGAGGCCTGCGCCATATCGAGGCGCCCGACGGGGAGCCGGGCTGGACCCTGTCCCACTATCGCCATCTGCGTCAGGTGGATCGAGTCGAACAGCCCGACGTGTTCCACGCCTGGGATTGGCAACTGCTGATCCGGGCCTATTACGCCCTGCACCTGCGCAATCGCCCGGTGATGGGAAGCTGCACGGCCATGTCGGTGCCCTCGTTGCTGCCTTGGGCGTTGCCCATCAGCTTCGTCACCGCCGAGATCCAGGGCCAAGACACCCGCCGCCAGGGGGCCAGCTTCCTGCAGGAGTACCCCATCAACGTGCGGCTGGATGACCCCGCCACCGTGGTCGGTTCGGCCTTCCGGGCCGAGATCGGGGTGCGGCCCGACCAACTGTTGCTGGTGATCGTGTCCCGCCTGGCCCGGTGGATGAAGCGAGAGGGCATCGCCCGCACCATTGAAGTTGTCGAGCGGCTGGCTGCCGACCACGACGTGGTCCTGGCCGTGGTCGGCGACGGCGACGCTCGCAACGAGCTCGAAGGCCTCGGGGACCTCGTGAACCGCTCGGTGGGACGCGAGGTGGTGCGCTTCGCTGGCCCCATGGTCGATCCACGGACGGCCTACGCTTCCGCCGACATCGGCCTGGGTATGGGTACCTCCATCGTGCGGAGCATGGCCTTCGAGGTCCCCAGCATCGTGCTGGGCGAGGAGGGCTTCTCCGCCATCTTCGACGGCGAGCACGCAGATATGTTGTGTGACCAGGGTTTCTATGGTCTCGGTGTAGTCGAAGGGGCCAACGCTCGTCTCGAGGCTCAGCTCTGTCGGCTCATCGAGCATCCCGAGCTGCGTCGCAGCCTCGGGTGCTACTCCCGGGACTTGGTCCTCCGACGCTTTGCCGTGGACGTGGTCGCTCGGGATCTGGCCGAGCGCTACCGGGCCGCCGCCGCGGTGCCCACCGACCGCAGCCCCGTCGTAGCGGTGCGGGCACTACGCGACCTGGCCTTGGTGGCGGCGGCCGCTCCGGCCCGGCTGCTCGTGCCCGAGCAAGTCAAGTTCAAATTGCAACGCCGCCACACCACCCGCCACCACATCCCCGCCTGATCTGAACCCGAGCCGACCTCGCCGTTTCACGCGCACCTCGCCCACGCCCACTGGACGGTCCGGCTGCTTCTGAGGAGACCTACCCGCAATGACTACGCCCAAGATTCCCTTTGTTGATCTCGCCTGGCAGCACCGCCAGATCGAACAGGAGGTCACCCAAGGCATCGCTCGTGTCCTAGCCAGCACCTCCTTTGTCGACGGCCCCGATGTGACCGCCTTCGAAGCGGAATTCGCCGCTTACTGCGCCGTCGAGCACTGCCTGGGTGTGGCCAACGGTACCGACGCCATCGAGTTGGCCCTCCGAGCCGCAGGGATTGGGTCCGGTGACGAGGTCATCCTGCCGACCAACAGCTTTGTCGCCACCGCCGAGGCCGTGGTCAGAGCGGGCGCCGTGCCGGTGATGGTCGACGCCGACGAGCGCTATCTGCTCATCGACCCCGCCACCGCTGAGGCCGCGGTTGGGCCGCGCACGGCGGCGATCATCGCCGTGCATCTGTTCGGCCAGATGGCCCCCATGGCCCCGCTGGCCGAGGTGTGCCAGCGCCATGGCTTGGCCTTGTTTGAAGACGCCGCCCAGTCCCAGGGGGCGCGCCAGAACGACATCCCCATGGGCGGCTTCGGCCTGGCCGCGGCTACCAGCTTCTATCCCGGCAAGAACCTGGGGGCCTACGGCGATGGCGGAGCGGTGCTCACCAACGACGACGCCCTCGCCGCCAAGGTGCGCTGCATCCGCAACCACGGCAGCGAGCAGAAGTACGTGCACACCATGCTGGGCTTCAACTCCCGCCTCGACACCGTGCAGGCCGTGGTGCTGCGGGCCAAGCTGGCCCGCCTCGAGCACTGGAACGAGCTTCGACGCCAGGCCGCCGAGCGCTACGACCACCTGCTCCGTGACGTCGAGTCGGTCCGCCTGCCTGTCGTCGCTCCCGGCAACTTGGCGGTGTGGCACCTCTACGCGGTCCGGGTGCCCGAGCGTGACCGTCTGCTTCAAGCCATGGGGGCCGCCGGGATCGGCGTCGGGGTCCACTACCCCCGGCCCATCCACCGCCAGCCCGCCTTCGCCTCCTACGTTTCCGGCCAGGCCATGACCGCCTCCGAGGCCGCCGCGGCGGACATGCTGTCGCTGCCGCTGTTCCCCGGCATTACCGCCGAGCAGCAGGAACGCGTCGTCGAGACGCTCCACAAGGCGATGGTGGCCTGATGGGAGCACCCTCCCCCGCCGTGTATGTCCACCCCCGTGGCCTCTGCGAAAGCGACCAGGTTGGCGCCGGAACCCGGGTGTGGGCCTTCGCCCATGTGATGGCAGGGGCCGTCGTCGGGGCCGAGTGCAACATCGGCGGCAGCGCCTTCGTCGAGTCTGGTGCCCGGCTCGGCAATCGAGTCACGGTCAAGAACGGGGTGCTCATCTGGGACCGGGTGACGGTGGAAGACGACGTGTTTCTGGGCCCGGCCATGATCTTCACCAACGACCTCAGCCCCCGAGCCGACATCAAACGCTCCGGCGACGCCCTGGTCGCCACCCGGGTGGGCTCGGGGGCCACTATTGGTGCGAATGCCACCATCGTGTGTGGGGTCACCATCGGCCGGCGTGCCTTTGTGGCCGCCGGTGCAGTGGTCATTCGTGACGTCGCCGCCCACGCCCTGGTGGTAGGCAACCCGGCCCGGCCCATCGGCTGGGTCTGCAGCTGTGGGGTCCGGCTCGACGCCGCCCTGAAGTGCGCCTGCGGTTTGTCCTTCGAGCTGCTCGACGACCAGCGCGGCCTCACCGAACGGCCAGGGTGAGCGTTCCGCCCGTCTACTTCGTGGGAGCGCCCTGGAAAGGCCACGCCGAGCACTCCGGCTATGAACTGTTCTGCGACCTAGCCGGCCGCAAGCTGTGGCGTTTCCCCCGAAGGGACCTGCCTGGCCTGGCCGGCAAGCTGTTGGACCGGCTGGTGGGTCGCTGCGTCGGCCGGCGTTACTACACCTTCGGCAACCTCCTCACCGAGCTCTACGCGGTGGGCCATCTCCTCACTCACCGCCGCGCCCGTTACCACGTGCTCTACGGCGACACCGACTCGCTGCTGGTGCCCTGGGTGCTGCGCCGCGTTCGCCGGCATGCTTCGACTACCCTGCACTTGCCCGAGCACCGCCACCCTCAGGGGTTTCGCTACGACATGCTGCGCCCGTTTGAAACCGTGTTCTTCCTCGCCGAGGCCCACCGTCGTAGTGCTCAACCCCATCTCCCCCACACCCGTTGCGTCGTATTGCCCCATGCGGTGGATACCGACTTCTTCACGACGGCCCCGCCCCACCCTGGCGGTCCGGCACC
>JANPEN010000424.1:0-5251 GCA_031422955.1 Acidimicrobiia bacterium | reverse complement strand
TCGACATCGGACAGACCACCCGAACCTGGCCAGAACCCATGGGCAGCGCCATCCGGCTACGAGACCAACACTGCCGGTTTCCCCATTGCTATCGACCCCCCGGCTGGTGCGACATCCACCACTGCATCCACTGGGAGAACGGCGGCCCCACCTCCGTAGACAACGGCATACTCCTGTGCCGCTGGCACCACACCTTCCTCCACTCAAAGCGGTGGAGCGTCTATTTGGATCAACGCCAGCGGGCAGTATTTAGGACACCCGACGGTACAACCTACTTACCTGTGTCCGGCCGACCCCGTTGCGAGATGCCGGCCGCCGAAAGCGGTCAACCGGCCAGCCCGTACACGGACCGGGCTGAGGCGGAGAACAACCATGCCTTCTCCGTAGGGCTGGCGTCGGAAACCATCCGTTTAAAGGCATTCCAGAGCACCACATAGGAGCAGGACTCGTGGTCCACCGGAAAGTTAGATTCGAACAAACAACGTTCGGGGCCGAATGTCTCGATACACCAGCGCACGAACGGACCCCAGGCGGCGGCCAGCTCCTCCGAAGAAGGCGGGCGTTCCCGGCGGTGCCAGCCCCCGCCCATGATGGCCATGCCGATCCCACCCAGCTTGAGCGACACGTTCGGACAACCGGCCAACTGGCTCAGTCCCGCCCTCGTCGCCTCCAGTACCTCGTCCCGCCGACCGGTATAGAACCTCACCCCCAACGGGCCGCCAAGATGATCACAAACCATACGCACCTCGGGAAAGGCCCGGGCCAGGCTGACCAGTTCGGGAATCTGGGGATGGTAGAGCCAGGCGTCATAGGTCAAACCCCGGCGGGCCAGCTCGGCGAATCCCCGCCGCCACTGCTCGCTGCCCATGAGCCCGGCACCGGGATCGGTGCGATGATTCGGAATAGCGGGGTCCGGGTCCCAGGCGGTGGCATGGCGAATGCCGACAAACCGTGCACCGCCCGCCTCGGTCATGGCATCCAACGCTCGGCCCGCCTCGGCCCCGTGGCGCAAGTCGGTATGGCCAACGATGGCGGCGATGCGGGCCCCGCCCCGCCGGTCAGACTCCGCGGCCAGCCCGGCCACCCTGGTCACCTCCGGAACCGGGATCATCACCGGGTCGGCGGCGGCCCACTCCCAACCCCAGCCGCACTCGATGAACACCGTGTCGGTGACGTTATGCCCCGCACCGGTATCGGCCAACAGATCATCGAGCACGTAGGGCGGCTCGATGTGGGTCCACAGATGATGGTGGGCGTCGACAATGATCAGCTCCGGCTCGAGGGCAGCCTCGAGCGTCCCGGCAATCCATTGGCGATGTTGGGCGGGCGAGCGCGGCGCCATGGACGAGCAATGTAGCCGGGATGCAGCCCGACCATCGCGGAGACCCTCGGAGCAAACCGATGAGCACAGGAGTGCCCAATGGGTACAGAATTGGGGCATGCAGACTTTGGGGGAGCCGGAGCAAGAGGCCGGAACGGACCAGGCGGCCTACCGGGTCGTGGTCCAGAAGCGAACGATGCGCACCTTGTTGTGCAGCCAGGCGTCGGGGGGCGTCGGGCTGGTGGCCACCTACATCGTCACCGCCCTGCTGGCCAAGGACATCACCAACGGCTCCAGGGTGCTGGCCACGGTGGCGGCCGCCTTTCTGTCCATCGGCGCCGCCGCGGTGTCCTTCCCGCTGGCCCGCATCATGTCCAGTAAGGGCCGCAGGGTGGGCCTGCGCACCGGCTACCTCATCGGCTCCGCCGGGGCCATCATCGCGGTGATCGCCGCCATCACCCGCTCCTACCCCCTGCTGTGTCTCGGCGTGTTCGGTGCCGGGGCCGGCAACGCGGCCAACCTGGCCACCCGCTACGCCGCCGCCGACCTGGCCCCCGAAGAGCGTCGGGCCCGCACCATCAGCATGATCGTGTGGGCCACCACCATCGGCTCCACCACCGGCGCAGTGGTCTCCGGGTTCGCCAGCGACGTGGGCGAGTCGCTCGGCCTACCCCTCAAGGCCGGCTCCTACCTGCTGTCCTGTCTCATGTTCCTGGTCGCCGCCGCCATCGTGGAGACCCGCCTGCGGCCCGATCCGCTGGAGCTGGCCGGCGGTCTGTCCAACGCCACCAGCACCACCAGTGGCCGTCCCAGCGCCCGGGAATCCCTGGCCTTGATCATGGCCAGCCCCCCGGCCCGCCTGGCCGTGGGAGCCATGATCGTCAGCCAGGTCACCATGGTCGGGGTCATGTCCCTCACCCCGCTGCACATGGACGAAGGCGGTCAGTCCCAGAACATCATCGGTTGGATGATGGCCTTCCACATCTGGGGCATGTACCTGCTGTCCCCCGTCATTGGTTCCCTTACTGACCGGCTGGGCCAGTACCCCATGCTCTACATCGCCGGGGGGCTGTGCACAGCCGGCGCCGTGTGGGCGGCAATCACCCCACCGGCGGGCCAGGTTGGCGTGTTCATGGGTAACTTCCTCATCGGCCTGGGCTGGTGCTTCGGGGTCATCGCCGCTTCCAGCCTGCTCGTTTCGGAGTTCCCCCTCGAACAACGAGTCGGCGTTCAAGGGGTGGGAGATCTGGCCATGATCGGCTCCGGAGCCTTTGCCGGGCTGTTCTCCGGGGCGATGTACACCTGGCTGGGCTACGGCGGGGTCAACACCGGCAACGCCGCCTTCGGTGCGCTACTGATCGCCGGTACCGCGGTCACCTACCTCATCGTGCGCCGCACCCGCCGAGCCGACCCGGTGATGGTGGCGTGAACCCAACCGGCAACCCGGCCGGAAACACTCAGGTGCCCGGCTCGTAGCGCAGCACCCCGCGCTCCACCAGCTGGCGGTAGCGCTGCGCATCCCAGCCCAACAGCCCGCACACCACCGCCTCGTTGTGCTCACCCAAGCCGGCCGCTTTCAGTTCCAGCTCATCAGGAAAGGCCGAGAAACGAATGGGCATGCCGGGAATATCCACCGTACCGAGCCGTACGTCCTGCACGGTGCGCACGGTTCGCCCCGCCCGCAGATGGGGATGGGCCAACGCCTCGGCCATGTCCAACACCGGAGCGGCCGGCACTCGCTGGGCCACCAACGCCTCCACCGCCGAGTCCCGACTGGGCTGGGCGGCCAACCATTCGCCGATGAGCGTGTTGAAGGCCACCAGGTTGGCGGCCCGGCCCACCGCGTCGGCAAAACGCGGGTCGGCTTCCAGATCGGGGCGATCCATGGCCCGACAGAACTGCACCCACTGACGGTCATTGACCACCGCTACCGCCACGTATCCGTCTCCGGCCGGGAAGGCACCGCAGCCACCCACCAGGGGATGCAGCGAGCCGTTGCGTTCAGCCTGGAACTCACCCTCGGAAAGCGAGGTGGCCTGATAGTTGATCTCATGACAGGTGGCGTAGGAGTCGATGAGGGACACCTCCACCCGCTGGCCTTGGCCCGTTCGTTCCCGGTGATAGAGGGCGGCGCACACCCCGGCCAGGCCGTGCACGCCGGTCAACACGTCCCCGGGTGAAAACGCCATCATGGCCGGGGGACCGCCCCGCTCCCCGACCATGTGCATGGTGCCGGTGTACGCCTGGGCGATGGGGTCATAACCGGGCCGGTCGGCCAACGGTCCGTGCTGGCCGAAGGCGGAGATGGAGCACATCACCAAACGAGGGTTCAGGGCGGAAACCACATCCCAACCCAATCCCAGCCGGTCGATGGCGCCGGGGCTGAAGTTCTCCACCAGCACATCGACCTGGCCGACCAACTCCAACAGCAGCGCCCTGCCCTCGGGGGCCTTGCCGTCGATGAACAAGGACTGCTTCCCCCGGTTTTGTTGCACGTGATAGCCGGAGCGACCGTTCTTTCGCCACGGCAGGTAGCGACCGATGTCCCCCGATGGGGTCAGCTCGACCTTGATGACCTCGGCACCCATCTCCACCAGCAACCGGGTCAGGGTGGGCCCCGACAACACATTGGTCAGGTCGGCCACCCGCAGCCCCTCGAATATGCCCTCCACGGGGTTACCTCCTGTTTTGCGGTCCAGCCCGGACCGTAGTCCCACCGGGCCCGCGGCACCGACACCGTCCCCGCCAACCCCGCCAACCCCGCCGACAAGAGCCGAGACACGCGCTACCGTCGCACTCAAGGGGGCATACACGCATGGACACCAACCAATGAGCTCGGCCCGGACGCGGCCCGTCGTCACACTGACCACGGCTCCCCCGCTCAGGCTCACCGCCGCCCTGCACATTCCCTACTACCCCTACATGTGGGTATCGGGCGCTTTGTGGCATACCAGCCGGTGGGGTATGGCCTTCCTGGCCGCCTACTTCGCTCGCACCATGAGCGAATCACCGCGCCTGGTGCAACTCACCGGTGTGGCCATGTGGCTGCCGTTGTTGCTGGGCGGCGTCATCGGCGGGGTCATTTCAGACCGGTTCGATCGGCGGCGGACCCTGCTGTGGCAGCTGGGCGCCCTCATCCCCCTGGTGTTCCTGATCGGCGCGTTGGCCGCCACCGACACCTTGCGTCTGTGGATGATCTATCCGTTTATGGCCATGGTCGGGATCGGCTGGGTGGTGGACATGACCAGCCGGCGGGCCTTCATCTACGACCTGGTCGGGCCCACCTCCATCGACAACGCCATGGCGCTGGAGTCCTTCGCCATGGCCCTCGGCATGATCTTCGGGACCTTGTTCGGAGGTTCCGCCATCGAGGCCATCGGGGTGGGCTGGGCCTTCGAGGCCATGGGCGCCTTGCTGGCGGTGTCCTGGGTGCTGTTCTCCCGGGTGCCGGCCAGCGCTGCCCAGCACGCACCGGTCCGGATGCCCGTGACCACGTCACCCATCGCGCAGCTACGCGATGGCTTCAGCCTGCTCGGGCGCTACCGCGGGCTGGTCAGCATCCTCGGTATCACCGCGGCAGTGAACTTCTTCTACTTCTCCTTCACCCCGCTGGTACAGGTGATCGGCAAGCAGCTGGGGGCGGGGGCGGGTCGGGTCGGTTTGCTGGCATCGATGACCGGTTTCGGCATGATGATCAGCGCGGTGGTCATTGCCAGAGGCCGTATCGACCGCCGCGGACGGGCCTACTGCGTTGGCTCGTTGGCCGCCTTCGCCCTGCTGGTTATCGTCGCCCAGGCCCAGACCTACCTGCTGGCGGTGGTGGCCCTGCTACTGGCCGGCGTCGGCATGGGCTTCTTCGGTTCGACCCAATCGACCCTGGTGATGACCAGCGTGCCGCTGGAGGTGCGGGGTCGGGCCCTGGGCCTGCTG
>JANPEN010000423.1:0-14357 GCA_031422955.1 Acidimicrobiia bacterium | reverse complement strand
TACGTCTCCATCGGAATCCACGGCCGACCGAACGTCGGATCAAACCACCGGCGGAACGGCTCGAAGAACCTCGGATCGTCCAACAAGACGTCGACCGCCTCCGACTCTGGGGGCATCACCAACGCCTCCGCACGCAACATCGCTTCCAACCCGAACAGAAACGCGAGCACCCCCACAGGGCCACATTACCCACTTTTTCAGGGGCAAGTAACCAAATAGTTTTATGTCAGCGGGTCGGTACGGAGCTTTCATGGAGCAGCTCCGGCGCGATATCCAAACTATAGAACCCTGTAGCTACCAACCCGAGCTCGCCGGCGAAGCGCAACGGTTGGTGAACCTCGCCCAGCAACTGTTGCGGACGGTGGCCCTTGCCGGTGAACGCAGCGGAGGATGGGCCGAAGACGGGTTCACCTCCCCCAGCACCTGGATGGCCTTCCACACCGGCGAAACCCGGGGCAGAGCCCAGCAGGTGTTGCGCCAAGCCCGCCACCTCGAGCACATGACCCACAGCTCCGCGGCGGCCGCAGCAGGGGGGTTGAACGAAACTCAGATCCGCTTGCTGACCGCCTGTCGGGCCAAAGCCGAAGCCCGTTACGAGGACCCCATCGACGAGACACTGGTGGGCCTGGGCTCCATTAGTGAACTGGCTGCGGCCTGCCAGGCCTGGGTCGCTGCCGCTGAGGCGGTGGACAGCCTCGACCCCGCCGACCTGGCCCCACCCGAACCCGAACCGTCCACCGTGCACCTCTCCGAAACGTTTGAGGGGCGCTGGCATCTCGACGGAGACCTCAGCCCCCAAGACCGTCAGTTACTCAACCAGGTCCTCGACACGGGCGTCGCCCGCTACCTCCAAGCCAAACGAGACGGGGACCCCTCACTCGAAACATTGAGCATCCCCGGCATCCGCGCCCAAGCACTAGTCGACCTCGCGGCTGGCAGTCTGCGCCGCGAACCCGGCAGCCGGTCCCGTTGGCGGACCGTAACCATTTCGGTGTCGGACACTTTGATGCCGTTGGGATAGCCGGTCTCATCTAGTTCGGCGTGAAGGCCGAGCTCCGTCGCCCGACAACACCCTCAACCTCAGGTGCGATGGTGCAGGATCTGTTTCGCTTCGGCTGGCGAGGCGACGGGGCGGCCGCATTGGGCGGCCAGCGCCACCACCTCGGCCACCAGCTCGGCGTTGGTCGGCTTGCGCCGGGCCGAGGTCGTGTCGGTGTAATCCTCCAGACCTACCCGTACGTGGCCGCCGCGTTCAATGGCCGCTCGGGCCAGCCCGCTGCCCACGGTGTCCCCGCCGATGGCGCTTACCATCCAGGTGAGTTCGCTGCCCTCGAGCAAGCGCAGGTACACATCAAGCGCCCACGGCTCGGCGGGCAGGCCGGCCAGGGTCTTCGGTCCGGTTAGATAAAGCTGGATCTTGGTTGCAGCCGGCAGCGTGCCCCGCTCGTGATGGGCCAATGCCATGCGCAAGAAGCCTGGCTCGAAGATCGACACCATGGTGGGCAGATCCCGTTCGGCGTTCCAGGCGAACATCCAGGCGATGTCGGCCGGGGTGTTCTCATAACACCACGCCGGTGAGCTGATGGAACCGTCGGCCTTGATACCGGCCAGGTTGACCGAACCGGCATCGGCCACGCCCATGCCCAACACCCCCGCCTCGTGCAGCTCGACAAGGTGCTGGTAGCGGTCCTCAATGCGCACCGTGGTGGCGGCGCCGCCGGCCATGGTGGGATACAGGATGGCCTCGGGGTAGCGGGCGTGCACCGGAGCCCAGGCGTCGAGGTACTTGGCCGAAGAATGGCGCACGTCGCCGCCGAGCACCTCGTCATCGGTGTGATTGTGGATGATGGCGGCGCCGGCATCGAGGCAGGCAATGGCCTCCGCGGCGATCTCCTCGGCGCTGATGGGCACGTTCGGATTGCGCCGTTTGGTGCTAGCCCCGTTGAGGGCGGCCTCGATGATGAGCGGTTCCACGCGGCCCAAGCGTAGCCACCGTTGGCCCGCGCCGCTGCGTGAACCTTCTCGTTGCGCGACGCCGTCCGTTCAGCGGGCGGTGGCCAAGGCTTCCGCCCAGCGGCGCAGGTGCACGTCGAAATCTCGGGTGGGGATGGCCGGGGCGATCACGAACTCGTCCACGCCCTGCTCGTTGGCCCGGCGGGCCTTGCTGGCCACCTCCTCGGGTGTGTCAGTGGAGATGGGCAGACCCAGCCGCATGCACCAGTCCGGTCCCTGCTGACGACCGGATTCTTCCAGGATGGCCCGCATCTGCGCGATGTGGGGTTCAAGCTCCACGCCCGCCCACCAGCCGTACCAACCATCACCCAGCCGGGCGGCGCGGCGCATAGCCGCCGGTGAATCACCGCCCACGATGATCGGCACGGTGCCATTGACCGGAGCCGGGCGCAGCACCGCGTTCTCGAACCGCACGAAATCACCCTGGTAGGCGGCGCGATCATTGGCCCACGCCTCTCGGATGGCCGCCACATACTCATCGGCACGTTTCCCGCGCTTGGGCCAGGGGACACCGAGGGCGGCGAACTCCTCGTCGGACCAGCCGATGCCAATGCCCAGATCGAAACGGCCGCCGCAGATGTGATCCACGGTCATAACCTCCTTGGCCGTCAGCAGGGCGGGACGCTCAGGCAGGATCAACACACTGGTGGCCATGCGCAGCCGGGTGGTAACCAGGCCGGCCACCGCGCAGACGAACAACGGATCGTACATACCCGTGTCTGGACCCCAGTTGGGGGTGCCGTCGGCGCTGTAGGGATACTTGGATTCGTAGCTGGCGAAGAACACCACGTGCTCGGGCGCGTAGAGGGCGTCGATGCCGACCTCCTCCATGCAGACGGCGAACTCCTTGAGAAATCCGATGTCCCGGCGTGCTGAGCTGCCGAAGGTGGTGGCCAGTCCGATCTTCATCGCCGCGTTCAATCCTTTGTCCGTGATGCGCGAAGCTGCGCTCGAAGGCGAACGGTAGTCGCCAGCGGGCGCCGACTCGATGTGGAACGATGCCGCCGGGTAGCGGGCCGCAACATGGTCGCTCCGACGGAAGGAACCACGCCATGGAGAACCTCAAAGGCAGGACGGCGGTCGTCACCGGCGGGGCGTCGGGCATGGGCAGGGCCTTCTGCGAGCGCTTCGCCCGAGCCGGCATGAAGATCGTCATGGCCGACATCGAGCAGGCGGCGCTGGACCAGGCGGCCGCCGCGTTACAGGCCAACGGCGCTGAGGTCCTGGCCCTTCGATGCGATGTGTCCAAGCCCGAGGATCACCAGGCGGTGCTCGAAGCGGCGCTGGAACGCTTCGGAGCGGTCAACGTGGTCTGTCTCAACGCTGGGGTGGGCGGGGGCAACGGTCGCAGCTGGACGCTGTCGCTGGAGGATTGGCGCTGGACGCTGGATGTGAACCTGTGGGGCGTGATCCACGGTATCCGCACGTTCGTACCGCACCTGCTGACCCACGGCGACGGGCACGTGGTCACCACCGCCTCCATTGCCGGGCACACGTCCTCACCCTTCGGTGCGCCCTACAACGTGAGCAAACACGGTGTGGTCACCGTGAGCGAGACGCTGTATCACGAGCTGCGCAAGGAAGGTTCCACGGTCGGGGTCACCTGCCTGTGCCCCGGCTTCGTGGCGACCAACATCCTCGACTCCAACCGCAACCGGCCCGGCGGCCGTCCCATACCAGCTAGTACGGCAGAAAAGGGTGAGGGTCGACCGCGCGAGGCGGGTGGCTCGCGTTTCATCGAGATCGCCCGGCGCATGATCGAGGGCGGCAAGCCTCCCGCCGAGGTGGCGGATCTCGTGCACGATGCCATCCTCAGCAACCAGTTCTGGCTCTTCACCGATGAGGTGTGGGACATCCCCATCGAGCGTCGCCACGGCGAGATCCTCGAACGACGGGCCCCCACCCTGCCGACCCCCCGGCGGATCGAGAGTTAGGAGGGGTCGATGACACGGCCGATGAACAGTGGCATGGCGGTCCGTTCTTGGAGGACATCCCATCTGATCTGGGCCGCCGACAACAATTCCTGAACTCCCAGGGCCGTTCGTGGGAAGCTGGAGCCATGGCGTCAACTGACCCGACCGCCGCGGACTTCGTCTACGACGAGTTCGCCTACTTCCACGAGAACGCGGCCGAATGGGGACTGGCCTTCCGCGCCGCGCCCCTGGTGGCGCGCGTCTCCGTCGCCCTCGACGATGGCAGGGCCTTGCGGGCCTTGCGCTGGGGCGACGGTGAGCCGGAGGTGGTCTTCATCCACGGCGGCGCGCAGAACGCCCACACCTGGGACACGGTGAACCTGGCCCTGGGACGCAGCACCCTGTGCGTTGACCTGCCTGGCCACGGCCATTCGGACTGGCATCCCGAGCAGGAATACCACCCCCACCAACTGGCCGACGACGTGGCCACGGCGGTGGCCGCGCTGGCACCGCAGGCCGCGCTGGTGGTCGGCATGTCCCTCGGTGGCATGACCGCCAACGCGCTTGCCGCCCGCCATCCTGGGCTGGTGCGGCGCCTGCTGATCGTGGACGTGACGCCGGGAACCACCGCAGAGAAGGCCAAGCACATCACCGATTTCGTCAACGGCCCCCAGACCTTCCCCAGCTTCGCGGAAATTCTCGAACGCACGATGCAGTTCAACCCCACCCGCTCGGAGTCCTCCATGCGGCGTGGGATCGTACACAACGCCCACCGCTTGACCGACGGATCGTGGCGCTGGAACTACGACCGGGAACGACGTCGCGAGCGGGCCGAGGTGGCCCGCTCCGAACTGTGGGCCGATGTCGAAGCCACCACCCAACCGTACCTGCTGGTACGGGGAATGGCCGAGGGTACCGTGGTCGACGACGGCGACGTGGCGGAACTGCTGCGCCGTCGCCCCGACGCCGAGGTGGTCGAGGTCCAAGGCGCCGGACACTCCGTGCAAGGTGATCAACCCCTGGTCCTGGCCGACCTCATCCAACGGCACCTGACGACGCCGCTGCGCTGAGCTACCGGCGCGGGCTCTGCCTCATTGCAACAGCTCGGCGGCGGCGAGATCCGCGATGCGGTCCTCGTCGTAACCCAGCAGCTCACTCAGTACCTCGTAGGCGTCGGTTCCGAAGGGTGCCCCCGCTCGCCACAGCACCGACGGTGTGCGATCCAAGCGGAAGCGGGTGTTCTCCACCCAGGCGGTGCCATGCAGCGGATGGGGAAGCTCCACGAAGGCGTTGCGGTGGGCCAGCTGGGGGTCGACGCTCAGCTCCGGACTATTCTGCACGGTATGGGCTGGCACGCCGGCCTGTTGCAGCTGGGCCTCCGCCGCGGGCGCCGCTCGCGTCGTGGTCCACGCCTGCACCAGCGCGTCGAGTTCGACACGGCGTCCGAGGCGCCCGGTCGCATCGAGATCGGCCAGCTCGCCGGCCCCGACCAAGGCGGCCAGCGCCCTCCACTGCTCATCGCTCTCGCACACCACCGCCAGCCACGAGTCCGCGCCGGCGCAGCGGTAGACGCCGTGGGGGGCAAAGCGAGGATCGTCGTTGCCGTAGCGTTGCGCCACCCGTCCGTTGACGGTGTAATCCAGCAGGATCGGCGCCAACAGGTGCAATGACGCTTCCAGCTGCGAGAAATCCAGATACTGGCCTTCACCGCTGCGGTCGCGGTGCTCCAACGCAGCCAGCAGCGCCGGTAGGGCGAAGCGCGGCGCCACGTAATCGGTGTAGGCGCTGAAAGGGCCGACCGGCGCACGATCCGCCCATCCGGTCAGATGATGGAACCCGCAGATGGCGGCGGCCATGGTCCCGAAGCCGGCATACTGCGCCATGGGCCCGGTCTGGCCCATCAGGCAGCTCGACAGCATCACGAGCCGAGGGTTGAGCGTGCGCAGATGCTCCCAGCCCAAACCCCAGCCGCGCATGGCCTTGGGCGAGAAGCTCTCCGTGACCACGTCCGCCCAGCGGACCAGATCCTCAATGACCTCGCGGGCCTCCGGCCGGGACAGGTCCAGCGCCAGGGCCAGCTTGTTGGCGCCCATCGAGTGGAACAAGCCGGTGTTGTCCGCTCCCGGCATCTCATCTTTGAACGGGCCCACCGTGCGGGCGCCGTCGACGCTGCGTTCGGACTCCACCTTGACGACGGTGGCACCGAAATCCGCCAAGATGCGGGTGACCGAGGGTCCGGCCACCGCCCACATGAAATCCAAGACCTTCAAGCCGGCCAACGGCAAGTGCGCTCGCTCGTCACCGCCCGGCGCCCACGCAGCCCCGATCGCGCTGGGGATCGCTGCCTCGGTGGCCGGGGGACAGCGGTCCCGGCGCGACGCCAGCACCGCGTCGGTATGCTCACCGAGGCGGGGCGGGCGGCCCAACGGCGCCGGCTGGGAGGCGCTGAAACGGCAGAACGAGCCCGGGTAGCGCACTATGGTCCCGTCCTGGGTGACGTCATCCCAGTACCCCCGGGCGGCGAGCTGTTCCGAACCCACCAGTTCGTCGGGGGTGGACAACGGCGCGAACAGCAACTTGCGGGTCAGGGCCGCTTCGAGCAGTTCAGCCTTGGTCTTGGTCAGCAGGAACGTGGCCACCAGGGCCTTGAGCCGCTCCCATTCCTCGGGCTTTTCTGCACCGGACCACAACTGCATGCCCAGATTGATCCAGTCCTTGTCACGATCGGCGGCTTGGCAGAACCCCTCCTCGTGCATCCACTCGAACAGGCGCCGAGCGAACGGTCCGAGCGACGCGCCGAAAAGGAGGGTGAGGGAGACGTAGCCGTCGAGACAGGCCCACACAAGCTTGATGTGCAGGTCCCCCGCCACCACGCCACCTCCCGCCCGCTGCAGCGGTGCCGCGCCGATGAGGGAGGCCACGCAGTACTGCTGGGTCGAGGCCATCATGGAGGTCTGGGCGCAGACGTCCACGTGCTGACCCAGCCCGCTCCGGCGCCGCTCGCTCAAGGCGATGAGCGCGGCGCCCGCCGCGTCCCCGGCGGCTTGTAGGAACGCCTGCGGCGGGGCGCTGATACGCAGCGGGGCACGATCGGCGTCCCCGGTGAGGGCCAACTGGCCGCTGGCCGCGTTGACGGTGAGATCCGAGGCCGCCCAGTTCGCCTTGGGGCCGTCCGTCCCGAAGGGCGTGATACTCACATGGACCAGTTGCGGGTTGAGGGCCGCGGTGCTACGGGGGTCCACGCCTGCGTCGCGCCAGGGTCCGTCCGGGCCGGTGGTGAACACCACGTCGGCCGAGCGCAACAGATCGGCCAGCGCCTCTCGACCGGCCGCTGTGGCCGGGTCCAGCAGCACAGACTGTTTGGACCGGTTGAACGCCCAGTGTTGCAGGGAGTGCTCCGGGTCCACCCGATCGGCGGCAAACGGGCCGATGTGCCTCGAGGCGGTACCGCCCGGCGGTTCGACCAGCACGACCTCCGCTCCCAACGAAGCCAGGATCATGCCGGCGAGCTGGCCGCGCTCATCGGTGAGATCGACCACCCGGTAGTGCTGCAGCAACGTGACTCCTTCGGCGTTGGCCCGTGACGGGTCGACACTATGTGCTCTCAGCGCCCAGCGCCCGCAGCAACCTTTGCCGACCGCCCGAGCTCGGCCGATCGCGTTCGGAGATCGGGCCTGGGAGGTGCACGTTGTCCATCACCCCTTGCGGAACGAATCGGCAACGAATCGGTGGGCAAGCAACGAAACATACCGCTCGGTCTGTTCACCGAATCGGTACCGAATCGGACCGTACGGCGCCAAACATACTGCCCGGTCTGCCTGGTTTGCCCGGTCTGCAAGATCGAGCTCGAACGCAGCCGCGCCCTGCTGTACTCGGCCCACGACGTGGCGTGCTCAACGTGGCCAAAATGCTCTTCCCCAAGCCGACGGCCGACCGGGCCCGCAAAGGCGTCACCGGACCGGCGGCCACCCCGAGTTCAGCGTAAACCGCTGGACGACAGCCGACCGACCTGCGACGCTGCCCGCCATGGCAGAGGCGTGGCGTACGATCGAAGAGCTGCAAGCAGCAAAGCGAGCGATGATCGAAGCGCTACCGGATTGGGAGTTACCCGTGGCCTACGCCATGGGTGTCATCGGCAAGGACGGTCAGATCGATTTTCGGGTGACCAACTATCGGGGTTCGCACGATCTGCCCGCCGTCGTACTGGCCGCGGTGCTCGGGTACCGCCGCGGATCCTCCTCCTACGAACTGGATCTCGCCACCTTCGAGCGCGCCATCAGCCCGATACCGATTGCCTCTCTCACTCGATTGCGCCGCGTTGCTAGCATTGCCTGCACTGCAATCAGTGTGCTGAGGAGGAGACGGCATGGCGACGCTCACTATTCGCGACCTGGACGAGGAGCTCCGTGCCCGGTTGCGGGTCCGAGCCGCTCAACACGGCCGTTCGATGGAGGCCGAGGTACGCGAGATTCTGCGGGACGCGCTGGCCACGCCACCGGCGGCGCCCCATCTCGGGAGCCGCATCCGGCAACGATTCGCGTCCATCGGCGGTGTCGAACTCGAGCTACCGGCACGAACGGACCAGCCACGAGGAGCCACGCTGCGATGATCGTCTTGGACACCAACGTCGTCTCCGAACTCATGCGGGCCGAGCCAGCGGTCCTCGTGCTCGACTGGGTCGACAGCCACGCGGCCGAAGACATTCACCTCACGGCCATCACGCTGGCCGAACTGCTCTACGGGGTCGCACGGCTGCCAGACGGTCGCCGCAAGACCGAACTGGCCGACCTCATCGAGGCAATGGTGACCGAGGATTTCGACCATCGAATCACCGCGTTCGACGAAACCGCCGCCGCCCACTACGCCGACATCGTTGTGCTTCGAGAGCGAGCGGGTCGACCAATCAGCACCGCCGACGCGCAGATCGCCGCCACCTGCCGCAGCCACGGGGCTGTGCTCGCCACCCGCAACATTGAGGACTTCCTCGACACCGGCATCAGCATCGTCAACCCCTGGGCCCAACTCTGAGCGAGCAGCTGGTGAAAAGGCTCGGCCCTCGTTTCCTTAGTCCGAGACGAAGGGCGCTTCCAACCCGTCGGGCAAGATCGACAACGGGTCCACGCGACCCGACGGATCATTCGAGCCGAGTCCGACGGGCGGCGAGTTCGGCGCGGATCTCGGCGCCGTGCTCATCCAGCAGTGGAGGGCTGCGGTACACGTTCGCCGGCGTTTCCGTGAGCTTGATGGGGCAGGCCAATTGGGTGGTCGCCGGATGGTTCCGGTGTTCGACCCGAACCAGCATGCCCCGCGCCACCACATGGGGTTCGTCGGCCCAGTCGGGCGCGCCATACACCGGCCCAACCGGAACGAGACCTCCCAGTGCCTGCAGCACCTGCTTGGTGGTGCGAGCCGCGCACCATTGCCGCACGGCAAGATCGACCGCTGCTCGGGCCGCGTTACGCCCGGCCAAATGGGCCAGCGCGGGATCCTCCTCGAGATCGGGGCGGTCCATCGCCCGGACCAGATGACGCCACTGACCGTCGTTGACCGCCACCAGCGAGACGGCGCCGTCGACGGTCGGATAGAGGTCGACCGGTGTGGCAGCCAAGAGCGAGTTGCCGGCACGCTCGAAGCGCTGGCCCTCGTACACCCACATCGTGTGCGCGCTCTCACAGATCGACATGACACCGTCGACCATGGCCACATCGAGAAACTGGCCCACACCGTTTCTCTGGGCGTGCAGCAGGGCGGCTAACAAACCAATGGTGGCCTGCAACCCGGGCACCAGGTCACCAACGATCGGGCCGCCCCGCATCGGATGGTCCTCGTCGGGCCCGGTGTTGGCCACGAAACCACCCATCGCCTGCGCGATTGGATCGAGGGCGGGCCACTCGACGTAGGGGCTGGCCCCCGTGCGGGGATCCCCGAACCCTCGGATGGCGGCGTAGACCAACCGCGGGTTGCGGGCCTGGCACGCCTCCCAACCCACACCGAGACGATCCAGCACACCGGGGCGCATGTTCTCGATTAGCCCGTCGGCCGTTTCGACCAGCTCGAGGAACGTGCTCTGATCCTCTGCCGTGGTCAGATCCAGACAGATCGACCGCTTGTTGCGATTGCGCTGGGCGTAGCGTCCGCCGTAGGCCCGTTCGGTGTCCTCGGGGTGAAAGGGGCCGACGTTGCGGGCGAAGTCACCGCCGGGCGCTTCGATCTTGATCACGTCGGCGCCCAAGTCGGCCAGCATCAGCCCCGCGAACGGGCCGGCTGCGTAGTGCGTCACGTCGAGGATGCGGAACCCCACTAGAGGCCCGGTGGCCCGAGCGCCCATGGAGACTGCGCCATCGGGCACGCTCCGGTGATCGCTCATTCCCGTCTCCTCTTGCAGGTGTAGGCGCGGCAAGACGAATCCCAACTCGTCCTCCCCCATCGCCGCGCATCGTAGGCCCATGGGCGGTGCGCTCAACGGAAAGCCCTCGGCCCGCGCCCGAACACGGAGGCGGGAGCTCCTCCCCTGGGTTGACCCCATGCGCCGCTAACCTCCAGGACGAACCAGGGGGATCGTTATGTCGATGCGTGCCGGTGTGGTGTTTCCGCAGATCGAGCTGGGGGGTGATCCGGGCGCGATGAAAGCGTTCGCCCAGGCGGTGGAGGGTCTCGGCTATGACCATCTCCTGATGTACGACCACGTGCTCGGCGCCGAACACGCCAACCGCGATCCGAAGCTGTGGGGCCCCTATACCGAGCGCGATCCATTCCACGAGCCCTTCATCGCGTTCGCCTATCTGGCCGGTATCACCACGAAACTGGAGTTCACCACCGGCGTCATCATCCTGCCGCAGCGACAAACCGCGCTCGTGGCCAAACAGGTGGCCGATCTCGACCTGTTCTCCGGCGGACGGTTTCGGTTCGGGGTCGGCAGCGGCTGGAACTGGGTTGAATACGACGCGCTGGAGATGCCGCAGCACTTCAAACGCAGGGGCAAGCGGGAAGAGGAACAGATCGCCCTGCTGCGGAAACTGTGGGCCGAGTCGGTGATCACCCACCACGACACCGACCATCACATCGACCGGGCCGGAATCTTGCCGCTGCCGACGAGGCAGATCCCGATCTGGCTGGGAGGTTTCACCGAAACGGTATGGCGAAGGGCGGCTCGGATCGGGGACGGGTTCATCTTCGCCGGCCGCAACACGGCCGACGCCCCCGAGATCAAGGAACGAATCGACAACTGGCGAACCGAGGCCGGCCGGGCCGGCCATCCCTTTGGGTACGAGTCGATCCTGAGCTTCCAGAAGACCCCCGACGAGCAGGCCGCAGAGGTGGCCCGCTGGCGCGACGCAAGCGGCTCCCACGTCTCGATCGTCACCATGGGTTGCGGCTTCGACGGCGTGGACGCCCACATCGCCGCTATCACCCGCTGGCGCGAACTCGTCTGATCCGACGAAAGCCACGCCCTCCGCGCCGGCCGCTACCAGGTCGCCCATCGAGATACCTTCGACCGACTCCTCGCCGCCTACGCCGAACTCGCGGCCATCCCCCTCCTGACCACCGACCAAGCTTTCGCCGCCTTCCCCATCACGACCATCTGGTAGCCGCACCGGCGGGTCACCGGTGGGCGAGGAACGTCCAGCCGTACTCGTTGGTACGGACCTCGGCTTCGGCGAAGCCCGCCGCCCGCAGGCGAGCCGGCAGGGTGGTCGGGTCGACCGGGTTGTAGGTGTCGCCCTCGTGGTGGGCGGCCAGCACCTCGCTGGCCAAACTGTCGCTCGCCACCATCGCCGCACCCGGCCGCAAGACCCGGGCCACCTCAGCGAGCAGCCGGTCCTGCAGTTCCACGGTGGGGACGTGGTGCAGCATCGTAAAGCAGGCGGCGCCGGAGAACCGGCCGTCGGGCTCGTCAAGCGCGGTGGCGTCGCCGAGCACGATCTGCACGGTGGACACCGCGGCGAAGCGCTCGGCGAGCATCGCCGCCAACTCGGCGTCAATCTCGACCGACGTGAGCCGGGGCAACGACCGGCTCAGCACATCGGTCGTGGCGCCGTATCCCGGGCCGACCTCGAGGACATCCTCCCCGAGGTCAACGTCACCCAACGCCCACGGCAGGATGATGTCACGCATGCGTGCCCGCCACTCGTCGCTCCCACAGTGCTTGTGCGCGTCGTTCATGGCCGCAAGCTAGCGAAGCCAACGACCACGGGGCTCGGAGACTTTCGAACCTCGACACCGGCCAGCTCACGCGCTACCTGCTCGACAACGGCGCACTCACCATCGCCGAATCGGGCGCCACGGTGACGATCACCTTGCCCGACGTTGAACCCTTCACCGTCACCATCGACCAACTCCGCCCCTGACTGCCCAAATCTCGCTAGTGGTCGACGAAACTGGCAGCTTTGTGGCTGCCGTCGCAAAGCGGCTTGTTGGAGGAGGCACCGCAACGGCACAGGGTCACCCGGTTGCGGGGTTCGAGAGCCCGGTCCCCGGCGGAGGTGATGGGAATGGAGCCCGTCACCCACAGCGGACCGTCCTCGATTACGGCGATGGCTGTGGGCAGGAGGGGTTCGACCTCGGCGCCTTCCATGCGATAGGTGAGCGCCCCCGAGGGGCAACGCTCGACCATGGCGATGACCTGGGCCCGCACCGTGGACTCCCCGGTCTCGGCAACCTGCTTCCACACGTTGGTCAGGCGGGAGCCGCAGAAGCCGGCATGCACGCAGATCGAACGATCGTCCCGAACCTCGATACCCGTACCACCAAGTACGTTTGAGCGTTCATCGTAGGTGCCGGCGGCCACTTCGGTTCCGTCGAAGCCGGCTTTGGCGTGGGTGCCGTCGCAGAACGGCTTTCGCTCGGAATGGCCGCATCGACACAGGGAGTAACGGGCGCCGGTGTTGACCTGTTCGGTGGTGACCCATGTCAAGGGCTCACCGTGCTCACTTTGCGCCGCCCGCCGGCGATACAGCGGCACACCACCGGTAACGATCAGCGGCCCGTTGAGCGCCACGGCGATGTTCGGTGCCGTTGGCTTGGCCGGTGGCGGCGGTGCTGCGGGTGCGGTGCTCGGGCCGGGGCTCGATCCTGCGGTGCCGGAAGGGGTGTCGGTCATGCCGACAGACTGGCACGCATCGTGCCACTAGCCGCAGCCGGTCAAGCCCTGCTTGACGACGCGGCACCAGGTCACGTGCGGCGGGTGCGTCACTGGATCTTCGAGGCGCTCGACGATGACGACCTGGCCGAGCTCACAAGGATCACCACCAAGCTGAACGATCACCTGGACCTCATCGCCGATTCCGCCCAGCCGTGAGCACCAAGGGGTACCCATGGACAGCTGCGGGCTGCCGTCGGCGTTCAACGTGACCAGGTGGGCGTTGGCCCCGGACTCCAGTAGCTGACGGGCTTCGACAGGCAAAGGAATCATGGCTGGAACCTAGCCACACAAGCCGCTGAAGGGCAGGACCGCGGACCTCCCGGCGGCGGCCGGGCGGTTACGGGTGTTACTGGGTAAGTCCCGGCTTCAACGCTCAATCATTTCCGGTGCGTCGCTCGGTTCGCCACCGACCCATACGGGGCTGTCTCGTATGTAGTGGCACCGTAGCCGGCCGCTACTATCAGCGGTGTGACCAACAGTCCGGTGTCGCCCAGGCGACCGCGCAACCCTGACATCGACCAGGCGGTGTTGGCCGCGGCGCGACGTGAGCTGGCCCATCGTGGTTATGACGCGATGTCGCTCGTCACCATCGCTGAGGAGGCCGGGACCACCCGTCAGGCGTTGTACCGTCGCTGGCCGTCCAAGGCCGATCTGGCCACGGCGGCCATCGCCAGCCTGTCCGAGGCCACCGGGCGGCCGGATACCGATGACCCCTTCGACGATCTGGTCGAGGAGCTGCGGGCCTTTCAGCGGGGCGTGACCCGGCCTAACGGCATCAGCATGGTGGGCTCGATGCTGCAAGAGGCCGCCGACCCCGTGCTGCGCAGGCTTTACCAAACGCGCATCGTGGCCCCGCGTCGTCAACGACTGCGTCACGTCCTGCAACGCGCCGTCGATGACGGTCTGGTGGCGGTAGACGCCGACCTCGACTGCGCGGTGGCCGCGTGCACCGGGTCGTTGTACGCCCTGCTCCTGGCCGGGGGGCGGGTGCCGCCGCACTGGGCCCGGCGGGTAGCGGCGTTCGTGTGGCGCGGCATGGGACCTGCGCCGGTTGGCTGAGCCCCCTTGCCCCCTTCCGGCATAAACAATACGATGCTGATCCGTAATGGCACACGACTCAGGGGGAGTGGCAATGAAGATCGCGATGCTCGGTTCGGGTGGGGTCGGCAAGGCGCTGGCGGTGGCCTTCACCGCTGCCGGTCATTCGGTGGTCATGGGCACCCGCTCGCCCGACGGTGAGGAATTGCAGGTCTGGTCGAAATCCAGCGGCGTCACGGTGGCCGAAGTCG
>JANPEN010000422.1:0-25211 GCA_031422955.1 Acidimicrobiia bacterium | reverse complement strand
GCTTCGGCTGGTCGTGCGGCAGCAGCACGAGCTGCGCAGACGTGGGGGGAGACCGGTCGGGATGACAGGTCTGTAGTTTCCCGCCAGCCTCGATGGGATTGGTCCTCGGGTGGGTGGGAGTTGGTGTTGGCTAGCAGCTCGCCCGTCGGTTCTGCGACACCAACGGCCAGGAGGGCCTGCCGGTGGTACGGGTCGGCCGACAGCTGTGTGTGCCCCAAACGTCAGATCGAACGACTGTTGAACGGCCAGCTGTCGCTCGACGGCGAACGGCACAAACCGCAGCAGGCACCACGTCGCGTTCCACACCGACCGCGAAGGCCCGCCCCCACGTCTGCGCAGCTCGTGCTGCTGCCGCACGACCAGCCGAAGCAGTCCTGATCATGCGCGCCGACCACCTACCGCCGATGTCAACCAACAGAGATTTTACAGACGGTTGGACAGCGTGTGCCTGCCTGGGTCGTGCCATACCGTTTGGTAGGTGGTAGGTGACCGCGCGGGTAACGTCGTTGAAGGCGCGGCCGCCGGGCGGTACTGCGTGGCGGAGGTCGGCTCGTATTACGTGCCAGCGGAGGAACCGAAAGGCCGTTG
This sequence comes from Acidimicrobiia bacterium, assembly GCA_031422955.1. GTDB lineage: Bacteria > Actinomycetota > Acidimicrobiia > Acidimicrobiales > CAIXPF01 > CAIXPF01. The sequence continues at coordinate 24,623 of JANPEN010000422.1, read as the reverse complement.
GTTCGGTGACGCCGCCACGCCGTTGGGGCTTTCGGGTGTGGTTGATGACGGCCAGTTCGTCGCGGTGATGAATGGTGTCGATCCGTTCTCTGGTGTGGGTTTGGGTCAGGCGTTTGGCGAGGAGTCGGTGCGGGGCTATGACGTGACGTTCTCGGCGCCGAAGTTCGGTGTCGGTCCTCGCCGCCCCCGCCGACCCGGCCGTCCGGGATGAGTTTCACGCGGCGCATGACGCGGCGGTGGATGCGGTGTTGGGCTACGTGCAACATCATGCCAAGACCCGGTTTCGGGTGGCGGGGGACGTGGCATCGGTTGACGCAGGGGGAATCGCGGTGGGGTGTTCCGTCAGCACGTTTCACGGGAGTTGGACCCACAGCTGCACAGCCACGCGGTCATCGCATCCAAAGTGTTGTCACCCGATGGCCGCTGGCTCGCTCTTGACGCCCGCAACCTCATGGCTGACCAGACCGTGTTGTCCTCGCTGTACCACGCCGGTCTACGCGCTGAGCTCACGAACCGGCTCGGTGTCGCCTGGGAGCCGACGGTGCACGGCATCTCGGAGATCGCCGGTGTCGACGGTTCGCCAGGAACCGTCCTCCGCGAGTTCTCGCGGCGCAGCGCCCAAGTGGATCGTCGGCGAGAGGTGAAGATGGACCGGTTCCGCGCCACGTTCGGCCGGGAACCGACCGGCCGTGAACGCTGGCGACTCGAGCGGGAGGCGGTAAAGGATTCCCGCCGCTCGAAGCCCGCCCCGATGGATGCCAGCGAACTGCGCGACCGCTGGGCGCAGCGGCTCGACCGATGCGGCATCGGACCCCGAGAATTGGTGGCCGCTGTCCTCGGCCGGGTTATGGAACCCGAACGGTCCATCGATCTGGACGCGTGGGGTGACGTCGCCACCCGAGCGCTTGACGAGTTGACGGAGCGCCGCTCGACGTGGCGGCATCCAGATGACGATGTCAAACTGCGTCCGCGGCCATCGCAAACTGCCCACTGGTTGGCCACCAGCTGACTCTCCACGCCGATCACACTGCGTGACTCGGAGGGTCCGGCGTCGTCGACAGACACGGGCGCCCGTATGGGCAGCTGTGTGCGTGATGGCGCGTATCGGCAGCCGGGAATTCTGCTGATTGTTGTCGAACGTGCGGGAGTCCTTGCACACAACAGATAGATTGTGTGATGTGTCGATTCCGCCGTTCGATCCCGTGACTGGGTTGTTGCCGCCGGGCGAGCACGTTGCCGACTGGTCCGAGGTTCGTGAGCGCTTCGGTTGGAACATGCGCCGCCGACGTCTGCTCGACGGGCTCCAAGAAGGCTTGCAGGCGCTCGGCACAGCGGGCTGCACATGTGTCTGGTTGAACGGCAGCTTCGTGACCGCCAAGGAAGAGCCAGGTGATTTCGACGCCGTCTGGTCACCGATCGGCGTCAGCCGGGCAGCGCTCACCGAGATCGCTCCAGAAGTGCTTGATCTGAGTGATCACCGAGCGGTGCAGAGACGACGATTTGGCGGAGAGTTCCTCCCGAACATCATCGAGGGTGCAAGCGGGAAACAGTTCGCGTCGTTCTTCCAAACCGATCGCGATGGGACATCGAAAGGGATCGTGGTTATCGATCCGAGCAAGGAGACATGGGAATGATTTCGAACGATCGTCAATACCAGCAAACCCGCAAGAAGGCCGGCGAGCTTGAACAGCTCCTCGCGGCTGTCGAACACGGCACCGCCGGCGATGACGGTTTCCGTGATCTACAAGCTGACGGCTTGCGAAGCCAACTCGCCGATCTCCGCGATGAGCTCGCTGAGTATGACGAACTTCGGTCCGGAACGACGACATCGTTTGAGTCGTCAACATTGGCCGGGTTGGCTGATGCGCTCATCAAAGCGCGAATCGCTCGCGGTTGGACGCAGGCTGATCTTGCTGACGCACTTGGTGTCGCCGAGCAGCAGGTTCAACGGTACGAGGCAAGCCGCTATGCGGGCGCGAGCCTCGCTCGTTTGGGCGACATCACCACTGCGCTCAACCTCAACGTCACTGAAATCGTCGAACTGCGTGCGAGTTGACGATGGGACGCGAACAGCCCATCGCCGATGACCGAGGGCGTCTCTCAGGACGGCCGGGGCGGTTGGTACTTGGGGGCGACCTTGGGTCGCGACCCGCTGTCCGGCGAGCGTGGGTAGGTGACCAAGCGCGGGTTTGTCAGGACGCATGATGCGTGCTGGCGCGGTGTGAGGTGCTCGAGGGACGAGGCGCGTCCGTCCGGTGGCGGCGAGGAGCCGATGACGGTCGAGCAGTTGTTGGATCTTTACTTCCAGGAGCTTGAGGCGGCTCGCCGGCTATCGGAGACGACGCGGTATGCCTCCCGGGATGGTCACTAGCTCAATTGCGGTTGAGTGTCGTGGTGGCTTTGGCCGTCACTTTGGACGGGCGATGCGCACCTGGCGATTCTGGGTGGGCTGAGCTGGGAAGTTGTGATCGGGGTTGTGGACCGGTTGACATCGCGGTGCCCCATCCAATCGAAAGATGGACGCGGCACTCCAGCCCGACCCCTAAGAGCTGATCGCCGATGGCCTCCCTATCTGTTGAGGGGTGAAGTACGCGGCCTTGTCTCCAGAGGCGAGTGTGCCGTCCAGGTAGTTGGCCCTTGTCGTCGCCTGGGCGCCATGAGTAGGTTTACGAGGAGTTCGACTTTAGGGGGAATGCAGATGTCGACGCTTATGACCGCCGAGTTCTTTGTGAAGCCGGAGAAGGTCGACGAGTTCATGGGACTGCTCAAAGGAGCGCTGCCCGACACGCGGGGCTTCGCGGGCTGCGAGAGCGTCGATGTCCACGTGAACCAAGACGATCCTGGCCATTTGTTTGTCCTGGGCAAGTGGGGACACCGCTCCCAACACGAGACGTACTTCGCGTGGCGCATCGAGAGTGGGATGATCGATGCGCTAGAGCCTTTTTTGACCGCCCCGCTCAAGATTTCGTACTACGACGAACACCCCGAGATCTGAGCCAGCGACGGCGGGGGCCGTGGAGGAGCACGGCCCACCAGGGCATTTCCACCAACGCCCCACACTCGCTGGATATCGCCGGCCGTTGCACCCGTCACAGCCCGCCCATACCCCGCGGGCCTGGAAGACTCCGGTGCTCGATATCGCCGGAGGTGCTTGACTGTGGCTTGGGGCCACCCAAAAGGGGTTCGGTCGGTGCACGGAGATGATCCGCCTTCCCCTCGCGATGTGTTCGTGCGAACCGGCCCGGTGTTTCGTGAAGCCGGCTGGTCTCAGCTGTCCGTCGCGTAGGACGGGGAGTCGCCTCACTCGGATGCGTTCGTCGGTGATGACGGAGTTGGCTCCGCGCGAAAGGTCGTCGGCGAGATCGTGGAGGTGGGCGTGGGGGACCCCGCCCATCTGCCAGGGTTCACCGTGATACGTGCCACCGCGTACGAGTACCTGTCGCCGTCTGCCATCAGTCGCCAACGAACGCCCGCCCTCGTTGCCGCCACGCACCGCGGCCGAAGCCGCAGCGGTTCAGCGAAGGTCGTTACTCACCAAACAGCCTGTCGAGGTGTCCGCGACGCGATCGGGCGATCTATGCAAAATGTATGCAGACGGACCGTCACGAGGTAGTAAGCGCGACACCAACCGTCACGGACACAGTCGCGAATCAGCTGCCCCCGAAGCCAAGTTGAGCGACGCCGAAGTTGCCGAGCTCGTCGCCGGTTTTCAGGCGACACCAGGCCGCTGCGGCGACTCGGACGAAGAAGGCGGCTGATCCGTCATCCCGGCAAGCCAATGAGCCATGCGCGAAGGTTGGGCCCGTGGAGCCCGCTTCGAGACCGGTCCCGAACCCGTCCGTTGTGCATCCGCCGCTGGGCCCAGTGCAGGTGACCCCAGCAGCGAAGCGCGGTTCACCGCCACGTGAGTAATTGGTGAGATGCCGATCGAAAGTCGCCACCTGCTGTTGAGATCGGTCAGTTGGCGAGTGACCCGCCGTAGATCTGCCAGGCGAGCACGGATTTCGCGGCGAGGCTGAGCACGAGATAGGCCTTCTCGCCGAAGGCGTAGTCGCGCCAGCGTCCGATCCCTCGGTATTGCAGCCACTGGTTGAGCCCGAAGCTGAAGAAGAAGACCAGTTCGGCGATCACGATGCCGTAGACGAAGCCGGGCACCGTGTCGGCGCCGATGATGTTGACCCAGATCGCCACCCACGGTACGACACCGGCGATTGTGCCGAACCAGAACGGCAGCATGGTCGTCGATGTCCTACCGGGCGGGTTCATGCGTTCCTGTAGCCAGCCGAACAGGATCATGGCGATGTTCGCGCCGGCGATGGCCATCACGGCAGCGATGTCGGTGATGCCGCTGTAGGAGGCGATCAACAGCACCATCAGGGTGGCGCTGAGCGAGTACTCCACCCACCGGAACCGGTTGATGCCTCGGCCCAGGTCGTTCTCGTAGGTGCGGCGGGCGAACGTGGCCGTGGCGAAGTGGTCGAGCGCGGCCAACAGCAAGAACACCGCGATGGCCGGGCCGATCCGGAGGTCGAACAGTCCCTCCGGTGTTCCCAACCGCGTGCCCGGAGGGCCTTGGGGGTAGGTAGAGGTGACGGTGATGGCGAAGTCGCTCGCCATCACGAGGATCAGCACCGCCTGCGCGGCGTGCAGCGCCGTCAGGCCGAGGTTCCATCTCCGCAGATCCGCCAGGCGCCCAGGCGTGATACCGGACGCGATGGACCCGATGCTCGCGGAGCTCCGTTGCGGTGTTGCTGGTTCGGTCATGTGTGGCCTTTTCGTATGCGGGCAGGTTTCGGATGTCCGGACGGTTCGTGAACTGTCACGAGACGGGGGTTAGCTCCTACCAAGCGTGGCGCAAGTCCGCGACATCGCAGGGGATGGGTATGACCGCTCAGCGTGGGGAGCTGCGAGTCTCCTCGGATACGAGTAGGTGTGCGGACATGAGGTCTCGGCATGTCGGGCAGATGCCGTAGGTGATCGATGGCATCAGATCCTCGAGCAGTCGGAGGTCGCGTGCGAGTTCTTCGATCTCATGCCATTGGAAACCGTCGTGGGCTTTCCCGCACCAGCTGCAGACCGGTATGGCGGGGGTCTCGCTATCGCGTGCAGCTCGCAGGTCCAGGAGAGACACCGAGGGCCGTGGCTGTTCGAAAACGAGGAGTGACCGGAAGTGCACCACGCCGTCGGGCGCTGGTGTGATCGTCATCTCGAACCACCGTCGCATGTGAGGGGCATCGCAGCGCAATGGGACATGCGCGGGAGCTTGTTTGACACGAACCTGCTGAATGAGCACGCTCCAGAGGTCGCGAGCCTCGTCGCTGTCGAAGTAGCTCCACAGGGTGCGAGCGGGCTCCAACTCGACCAGTTCGGGCGCATCGTTGTCTCGCGCGAACGCAGCCCAGCCCTCGTCGACCGCGATCACGACGTCGTCGGCATTGATCGAGTACTCGACGACCGTGCCCGATCCAGTCTGGGCGCGGGCGGACTCCGCAGCGATCCGGCCCCACAGCGCGTCAGGCGGATCAATGAGCTCGAAGTCCGTACCATCGACCTGCGACATGATGAGGGCGAGACGATCGCGAAGCGCAGGGTCGATTTCGAAATCGTCGGCTTCAGGCAGCATGATCGAATCCTTCCAGGTTGCGTCTCATCCGTTCGAGGCTCCGATGAATGTCGGTTTTCACCGTGTCCAACGGGAGGTCGCCGCCGGTAGCGTCCCCGTGAGCGCCACGCCCCGACGAAGACCTCTTGGGTGGCCACAGCGGCCCGTCCCGCGTCGAGCATCCGCAGGCAGTACGAGTACACCAGCGCGCCATGTGCCGCGTAGACAACCTCCAGCACCCCGTCGCCGCCTGCGGCGAACTGGCTCCTCCGGTTCTCGCGCTTCCCGGCGTTCGACCTTAAAGGGCACGGTAGTTCGTTGCCTCCGATGATCGTGCCCGTGCCCGTGCTGTCGCCGTGGCTCCCGATCTCGCTGGCGTGGGCGTTGCGGGGGATCCTCGACCGCCTTGTCGGCGGGGTCGGTTTGCGCCGCGGGCGACGCGACCCTGACCGGCTGATCGTCGGCGAAGCCGTCGACTTCTGGCGGGTCGAAGCGCGCGAACGACCACGGCTGCTGCGCCTGCGGGCCGATATGGGGCTACCCGGCGAAGACTGGCTGGAGTTCACGATCACCGACGTCATCCGGTTGATCAGACGGAACTTGGGTTCCGCCCAGGTGTTAGGCGAGAAGGCTGCGGAGCATCCAGGCGGTCTTCTCGTGGACCTGGAGGCGTTGGGTGAGCAGGTCGGCGGTGGGTTCGTCATGCGCCTTTTCGACCATGGGGAAGATCGAGCGGGCGGTGCGGGCGACGGTTTCTTGTCCGGCGACGAGGCGACGGAGCATCTCCGTGGCGTCGGGTCGGTCGTCGTCTTCGGTGACCGAAGACAGTTTTGCGAACTCGCGGTAGCTGCCGGGTGCGGGGGCGCCGAGCGAGCGGATCCGCTCCGCGATGAGGTCGACGGCGAGGGCGAGCTCGTTGTACTGGGTCTCGAACATCAGGTGCAGGGTCTGGAACATGGGACCGACGACGTTCCAGTGGTAGTTGTGGGTCTTGAGGTAGAGGGTGTAGGTATCAGCGAGCAGCCGGGAGAGGCCATCGGTGATGGCTTGGCGGTCGGTCTCGTCGATGCCGATGTCGATGACAATTTCAGCCACGGTGAAGTCGTCCTTGGTTTCGGGGAAGGTGGTGGTGGGTCCGGGAGTTGTGATTGTGCGATGGTCGCCGCGACATGGTTCTGCTGATCACCTCTGGTCAGGTGCATCGCGCAGGTCATCGGGCTCGCGCTCGGCGGTCACCGGCTTCTGGGTCGATCGGGCGTCCTCGGACTCGGCGAGCTGTCCCAACCAGATGCCACCGGCCATGATCGAGCCCCAAACGGTGAGCGCGAAGACGACGATTCCGACGATGAAGATCACGGTCTGGCTCATCGTCGTGCCCCACTGCGAACACGCGGGGCGATCTCGGCCACCGGGGCCAGCAACAGCGTTCCCAACGAGTGGATTGACGGGACCCAGAGACCTACGAAGATGCCCGCCGACGTTTCGTCCTGCACGAAGTACAGCCAAACGGAGAAGAGGAACGAAAGGAATCCCGCGACGAGAAACGGGAGTCTGACGCGCAAGGACGGGTGGAGTTTGGGCATCGCATGCCTCCTTGGAAAGGGGTTGTCCGGTACTACGTTCCGGTCCGACGCATGGATGCAGGTAGTTGCATCGAAAGCGTTTGTGATCGATGGTTCGCTGCGGTGTGCGCCGAGGGAAGTTCGTTAGCGCGGCGCAGCTGGCGTCGACGTTGCCCGAAGACACGGTGCGGCTCGGGGCACGCTCGGCTGGGCTACCGGCTTCCGTACTGCTGGTCGAGGATGCCGACAACGCCGCCACGCGGGCCTGGGGTCGGTCATCGAAATAGGCTCACGTGACCCGGACCAACCGAACCCCAACCCGTTTCGCGTCGCACCCGCCTCTCGCGCGGGGCGGGGCCGACAAGGAGCAACCCATGACCACGATGATTCCCGAGCCCGATGTCAACAATGTCTGGCGCACCGAGACCCCTGGCAACGAGGGTTGGGAACGGTCGGCCCGTCCAGATGCGGCGGACAAGTTTTTTATGGTCTCCGCCGACGGACACGTGCAGGAGCCGCGTGACTTCTTCCGGCCCCGGGTGCCGGTGGAATACCACGACCGCCTGCCCGGCATCGTGATGAACCCCAAGGGTGAGCAGTTCCAAAAGACCGAGGGGTTCCGTCAGGCCAAGCTGAACTGGGTCGAGCCCTTCGAGGGCCACGAGCAGCTCCGCAACCACTCCGGCCGCACTCCCGAGGCTCGCATCACCGACCTGGCCGCCGACGGGTGCGACGCAGAGGTTATGTTCCCGAACAAGGCCCTGGTCATCTGGGCCACCCAGGACCCCCAGTTCAGTCACGTGATGTGTCGTGCCTACAACGACTGGGCGTGGGAGACCTTCGCTGACTTCAATGACCGTCTGGCCCCCATGGCCTGCGTGGCGCCCGCCGCGCTAGCCGAGACCATCGCGGAGATCCAGCGTTGCGCGGCCTTGGGCTTCAAGGGCCTCTGCCTGCCCTGTAAGCCGGTTTTCGGTGCCCCCAACGTCGACGATCTGAACTACAACCTCAGCGAGTTTGAGCCGTTATGGGACTGCATTGACGATGTCGATCTGCCGGTCACGTTCCACGTGTCGACCGGGCGGGACCCTCGCACGGCCCGCAGCAGCGGCGGTGCCATCATCAACTACACCGTGCATTCCCTTTCCCCGACCATGGAGCCGCTGATCAACATCTGTGCTTCGGGCGTGGCCCAACGCCATCCCAACCTGCGTTTCGGGGCGATCGAGGCCGGCATCGGCTGGGTGCCGTGGATGCTCGAAGCCATGGACGAGGCCTACCGCAAGCACCACATGTGGGTGCGGCCCAAGCTGGAGCTGTTGCCCAGCGAGTACTTCCGTCGGCAGGGTTTCTCCAGCTTCCAGGAGGATAAGGCCGGGCTGGCGCTCGCTCGGGAGTTCAACCTGCTGGACAACTTCTTGTGGGCCAACGACTTCCCCCACCACGAAGGCTCCTGGCCGTACTCGGCCCAGGCCGTGGAGCGGACCATGGGCCACCTCAACGACGCCGAGCGCGCCAAAATCCTCGGCCTCAACGCCGCCCGTATCTTCCGCTTCGACATCCCGTCGCGCTACCTCGGTCACACCGACGCCGCCCAAGCCGCCGGCGCCGGCGCCAAACCGCCGCGCTGATCAGCGGGCGGCCTCAGCGGGAGAAGTGGGGCCGCCGCTTTTCTCGCATGGCGGCGACACCTTCGGTGTAGTCGGGCCGTTGCATCATCTCCCCGATCAGGGACTTGGAGTTTTCCACTGCGGCTCGAGGGTCGTTGTGCAAGAGATCCCCCCACAGCTGCCGTTTGGCCGTGGTCACCGAGTCCGGTGACGCCTCGGCCAGGGCCTTGGCGTAAAAGGCCACCCTGGCCGCGAACTCCTCGCGGGGGACCACGTCGTTGAAGAAGCCCCAGTCGCGCATCTCCTCGGCCAGGATCACCCGCCCGGTGAGCAGAATGTCCGCGCTGCGGGTGACGCCCACCAGGCGGGGCAGGATCCAGGACAACCCGTATTCGGCCGGCAAGCCCAGCTTGGGGGTGGCGGTGGTGATCTTGGCCCCGTTGACCCCGACCCGGAGATCGCAGAAGGCAGCCAGGGCCACTGCGATGCCGGCGCAGGCGCCGTTGACGGCGGCGATCATGGGCTTGGCCAGGCCCAGTTGCCACACCATGTCGCCGTCGAACTCGGGCCGTACCCCGTAGCCGGGGTTGGCAGCCTCCTTGGACAGCGCTGGGTCGTAGTGGTCCGCTTCCACGTAGTGATCGAGCGCCTTGAAATCGGCTCCCGCGCAGAAGACGTTGCCCGCCCCGGTGAGCACGATGACCCGCACCGCCGGGTCGGCCTCGAGCTGGGCGCAGACCCAGCGGATCTCGTCGTGCATGCGTCCGGTCCAGGAGTTGCCCCGCCCCGGACGGTCCAGCGTCAAGGTGGCGATGCCGTCGTTGGCGACCTCGAATCGTGTGACCTTCAAGTCCATTGGACGACCTTCTCTCCCCTGATCTCGTCGAAGTTTTGTGTGTGACAGCGACGCGCACAAGTCTGCGAGTCGCGACCCGTCAACCGTGACCTGTCACCCGCCCAAGGAGCTCCGCTATGGCCCGAATCGAGCCGGTCGATGTCGACCAGTTGCCAGAACCCCATCGCGGTGACTACCAGCAAGAGATGGCCGGCCGTGACGGACCCCGGATCAACATCCACGGCACCGTGGGCCACTCGCCCTCGGTGCTGGCTAAGTTCGTGGCCTTCGCCAACGAGTTGCGCAACGGCACCGAGCTCGACCCCCGGCTGCGGGAACTCACCATTCTCACCGTCAGCCAGGCCAAGGGCGCCCAGTACGAGTTCGGCAAGCACGCCAACCTTGCTCTCTCCGTGGGCGTGCCCCGCCCCCAGATCGACGCCATTGAGCGCGGCGTCACCGAAGCGGGGACCCTCGATGCCACCTTCGATGCCGCCAGCCGGGCGGTGCTGGAGTTAGCCCGGGAGTCCGTCAACAACGTGCGGGTGAGCGATGCGACCTGGGCGGCGGCTGCGGCCCATCTCAGCGAGAGGGCCCTCGTCGAGGTACTCCTTCACGTTGGCATGTACTCGCTCACCGCCCACCTCACCGAAGGTGTGCAGGTCGACATCGAGCCCTGGTTCGAACGACGCTGACCCGGCCCATGCTGCCGGGTCGGGTGTGCCCCGGCGGGGACCGGGCGCCTAGGCTGATCGCTGGGGGTTGGCATGGACGTCACGTATTCGGCAGAGGCAGAACAGTACCGGGAGAAGATCCAGGCCTTCCTGGGTGAGCATCTGCCCAACGGGTGGAAGGGCCTGGGTGGCCTGGCTGAGGAGCTGCGCCCCGGCTTCGTGGCTCAATGGCGGCAGCTGCTGGCGGCCCACGGCCTGGTGGCACCGGCCTGGCCTAAGGAATACGGCGGTGGGGGCTTGTCCGCTATTGAGCGGGTGGTCCTGCACGAGGAGTTCGCTCGCGCCGCGGTGCCTACCGGTGGCCCCAACGACGGTATGGGTGTGTCCATGATCGGCCCCACCCTGATGGTGCTGGGCAGCGAGGAACAAAAGCGCCATTTCCTTCCTCGGATCCTGTCGGGGGACGATCGTTGGTGCCAAGGCTATTCCGAGCCGAATTCGGGATCAGACCTGGCCTCGCTGGGCACGAAAGCGGTCCTCGATGGCGATGAGTGGGTGATCAATGGCCAGAAGGTTTGGACCAGTGAAGCCCACACCGCCAACTGGATCTTCATTCTGTGTCGCACCGCGCCCGACCAAGCCAAGCACAAAGGGATCTCGTTCCTGTTGTGCCCCATGGACCAACCCGGTATCGACATTCGACCCATTGTCAACATTGCCCTGACCCACGAGTTCAATGAAGTGTTCTTCACCGATGTGCGCACGGCCCGCGACAACGTGGTGGGCGAGGTGCACGAGGGCTGGCGGGTGGCCAACCAGCTGTTGGCCTTCGAACGCGGGGACGACGCCACCGTGGTGTCCATGCGTATGCGGGGCCTTGAACACCGGCTTTTGGATATTGCCCGTCAGCAGGGGCTGACCGACAACCCGGTGGTCCGCCAGGAGTTGGCCTGGATGCATTCCAAGGTGGAGATCCTGCGCTTCTTGGGCCTCCGCACGCTCAGCCAGCTGCTGGCCGGAAAGGTGCTGGGGGCGGAGAGTTCAATCAACAAACTGCTGTGGACCGAGCTCTACCAACGAGGCACCGAGATGGGGCTGCACTATTGGGGCGCTCAGGCCATGGCCCCCAGCGGCGACGCCCCGCTGTCGGCGGTGTTCTCGGAGGCCTCGGGCGATCCGTCGAGCTCACGGGCCATGGTCGATCATTTTCTCGGGGCCCGACCGGCGTCGATCTACTCGGGTTCGAACGAGATCCAACGAAACATCGTGGGCGAACGCCTGCTTGGCCTGCCCAAGGAACCCAGGGCCGACGAAGGCCCCTGGAACGAATCCCGCCGCTGAGCGAGCCAGCCCTCTACCGGCGCTCAGCCGGGTAGGGCGGTCTCGACCGGGGACAGCGACGCCAGCAAGGCGGTTAGGGACACGGTGGCCACGCCGATGGTCTGATCCCCGATCCCGTAGGGGACCATGAGGGTGTCGCCATGGGCCAGGGCACCGCAGGTGTAGACCACGTTGGGTACGTATCCGTTGCGTCGTGCGGGGTCGGGAACCAGGAACGGCTCACGGGATTGGGCCAACACCCGCTGGGGTTCGGCCAGATCCAGGAGGATGGCGCCCATCGAATAGGTGCGCATGGGCCCCACCCCGTGGGTCAGCATCAGCCAGCCCTGCTCGGTTTCGATGGGCGAACCACAGTTGCCCAGCTGCAGGATCTCCCACGGGCGGGCCGGCAGCTGCACGCTGATGGGGTCACGCCACCACCGCAGATCGTCGGAGAAGGCAATGGCATTGGTCTCCCGGTCCGACCGCGATAGCGCCACATAGCGGCCGGCGATCTTGCGGGGAAACAGGGCCAAACCTTTCCCGGTGGCGGCATCTCCGGCTACCGGGCTCATCGAGAACGTGACGAAATCGTTGGTGTGGAGCAATTGTTGGGAGATGTTGGTGCCATCGAAAGCGGTGTAGGTGGCGTAATAGGAAACCGCCCCTGCATCGTCGGTGAAACGGACGAAGCGGGCGTCCTCCATGCCTTGGGATTCGGCGGGGGCCTGGGGCCACAACACCCGTTCGGACAACGCCGTTTGCTCGGAGAAGGCAACGTCGTAGGAGGAGCGAGCCAGCGCCCGAAGGTTGGCAATGGTGGTGGCCGTGTTGCGCCTGGTGGCCCCGTCGGCCAGGAGGCGATTGAGGCGATCATCCAGTTCGCCGTTGTGAAAGTCGTCCGGAAGGGGGTTCAACACATAGGCGGCGTTCTCCGGATCATCGCCCAACTCGACCAGCTTGGCCGCCAGCACCGCCCGGTGATTTTGCCCTGGGGTCGACGCCGAGGTCTGAGGAAACGGCTCGGGCTGGTCGATGATCACCGCGCCGGCGGCGGTAAGGGTGCCGGTCCGAAAGCCGATGGTGGAGAAATGACCCTCGCCGATGCTGCGCACGCTGAGGATGAACCGGGCGTCGCCTCCCGCTTCCTGGGCCGGGTGCAACACCGCGCAGGGGTTGCATAGGGCGGCCCCCTCAATGGCGTACTCGTGGGTGAAGGAGGCCCCCAGCAGCAGATGGCGGTCCTCGCTGAGATCGACCCGCGGGTCAAGGCGAGGCTCGACCAGGGTGGCGTGGCGGCGGAAGGTGTCACGCAGGCCCCGGTGGCGATACCCAAAGCGAGTATCGAGATCGGCCATGGTGGCGACCACCTCGGCCTCGTCGAGGTCGAGGATGCGCTCCACCACCGAAGCAGCCCGGGAAGCTCCGGGCCCGACCCCTTCGCGGCCCGGTAGGAAGAAACGGGTGACCACCCGCCCAGGGTCGGGTCGCAACTCGATGGCGATGTTGGTGACCTTGACGATTGCCGTCATGGCATCGGGGCGAGGGTCCGGGCGCGTTGCCTGGTCGAGATCAGAGCCAAGGTGGACTCTGCACCCTGGTTCAAGTTGACCCCATCGACCAACAACCCGTCGTAGCCGCCGCCGCTGTTGGGGTCGAACATGGCGTGGCCACTGTCGTTGTCTCCGTTGAACCAACCGGCCGCGGCCCGTACGCCCCGAAGCCAGCTTTGGTCCCCGGTGACGGCGTGGGCCCGCCAGCAGGCATCGGCCAGCGCGGCCACCTCGATGGGCTGCTGGTCAAAGCCGGGACCGTCCTGGCCGGCGGCGCGGCCATCGGCGGGCGTCACCGACAGATGGCCACCGGCGGTTTCCCGCTCCAACAGCCAGGCCAGCATGGCCAGGCCTCGGTCGAGGTCCTCGCTGCGGTTGAGGGAGGCGCCGGCAGCGATGACGGCTTCGGCCAAGGCCGCGTTGGCATAGGTCAGTCGGTCTTCCGGCCAGTGCCACGTACCGGTCGGTACGGATCCGATGACGTCGAGGGTGTCAGCCAGCAACGAGCGGCTGGGTGCGTGGTCGGGCTCGAGGCCGATAATGGCCACCGCGCCCAGGGCCGCGAAGGCCATGGCTCGGGGCCAGGTCGAGCGCTGGCCGACGCTCTTGTCGTAGCCGTTGCGGGCCAGGAGGCGAATCAAGGAGTCCTGATGCAGCGCGGCGGTGGTGCCCAGGGCCCAGACCGTGCGCCCCCAGCAGTCCTGCACGCTGCCGACGTCGCTCCAACGGCCGAGTTGGTCGCGACGATTGCGGACCTGCCCATTCTGGTCCTGGGCGTCGAGCACGAAGCGAAGGCTGATCCGGGTGAGGCGCCTGGCGCTGCCGGTGTCGGGTTCGCGAGCGGTGACCACCAGAACCCTGGCGTTGTCGTCGGTGCAATAGCCGTGGTCGGCTCGCCGCTGGGTCCCTTCGGCATGTTCGAACATGCCCCGCTGGTCGCTCAATCGGTCCAGATGGGCCCAGTTCGGTGTTCCGAGATCATCGAGGTTGCCCGCACTGGCCGGGCTGCTCATATCGCCATCGAGGCGTTGTTGGCGCCCGCCAGGTTGGCTAGTCGTTGCCCGGAGAGGGCATCCTCGGCCAGCAACTCGTCGGCTACATCCACGTAACGATCCGCTACCGCCGGCCAGCTCAGTGAAGGGGCCAGCCCCCTGGCCGCGGCGGCCATGGCCGCCAAGCGAGAAGGATCGTCGAGTACGCCCTGGATGGCGTTGGCCAGCGCGGCGGGATTGGCGTGGGGAACGACGATGCCGGCGCCGGTGCTCAACAGCTCCACCGCATGGGGAAAGGCAGTGGCGATGACCGGCCGGCCGGCGGCGATGGCATCCACCAGCACCCCGGAGGTGACCTGCTCGCGCGAGTCGTAGGGCAACACCACCAGCGAGGCGGAGGCGACGAATCGGGTGAGCTGGGCGACATCGCGATAGGTGTCGTCGAATCCGACTACATCGGACAGTCCATACCGTTCAGTACGTTCGATCAAGGATCGGCGATAGCCGTCGCCCTGGCTGGCCAACACCTTGGGATGGGTGACGCCGGCGATGGTGTAACGCGTCGTGGCGCGATGGCCTTCGAGCAAGGCAATCGCGTCGATGGCGTGCTCGATACCCTTGCCCGGGCCCAACAGTCCCCACGTCAGTAGTTGCTGGCGGCGGGGCGGTTGGGACCCATCCACCTCGTCGCACGCGTGGAGCACGGGAACCGAGGCGCCGTGGGCGATGACCATCACCTTGGAGCGATCGATCGGGTAGGTGGCAAAGAGACGGAGTCTGGCCGTCTCGGACATGACCACCACCTTGTCGGCCAACTCTGTCACCGCGGTGAGGATGACGCGTTGGTTGACGGTGGGTTCGTGGGGAACGGTGTGCAATACCACGATGGTGGGGATGCTGAGGGCGCCGAGGACCTCGAGCACCTCGTCGCCGTCGGGCCCGCCGTAGATGCCGTATTCGTGTTGCACGATGGCTACGTCGCAACGCGAGAGCGCCGATACCGCCCGCCGGCGGGAGCTAGCGTGGCCGTTGATGAGTTCGGCCGCCACGGGCCGAGCCAGCGCAGGGCCTTCGGCGCAGTCGTTGATGCGCACAATGTCGACCTCGTTACCACCGTCTCGCAGCGCCCGTTCGAGGGCGGCGGCAAAGGTGGCCAGGCCGCACAACTCCGGCGGATAGGTGCTGAGCAGACCAATGCGGCGGCGTCTCGGCGCGTTCGTAGAACGGAACGGGGGACCGATAGGCATAAAAACGTCCTCGACTCGTGGGTCGAGGCGTCGGGCCTGCACGGGGCGACGGTGCAACCCGACCGTCCTGCCCAAACGAGGCGACTCTCCCTTGTGGCCACCTATGCTACGAGCTGCGCGCCGGCTATATGGTTTGGATCCGTAGTTGCCACCCGTTGGCGAAGGCGCCGGCGCAGCTCGGGTGCTCCGCTATCTTCGTGGCGATGTCTTTGCTCCAAGGAGATCTCCCCGGTCGCCGCCGCCTGGGGCGGATTGTCGTGCTCGTTCTTGCCGTGACCCTGGCTTCCGGTGGCGGCGGCGCTGCCGGAGCCAGCCAGACGAGCCGAGAAACCGTCGTGTTCGGCGCCTCCGTTGAAGGACGCCCGCTCGAGGCCATCGTGGTCGGCTCGAATGCTCCCCGTCGCACCATTGTCGTGGTCGGTGCGGTGCACGGTGATGAGCCCGCCGGGTTAACCGTCACCGACGTGCTGGCCCAGGTGCTGGTGCCGTCGTGGTTGCGCCTGGTCCTCGTTCCCACCGTTAACCCCGACGGGTTGGCCGCCGGAAGCCGGGGCAACGCTAGGGGGGTCGATCTCAACCGCAACGCCCCCGCCGGCTGGTTGGGTGCCGGCCAGAGCCCCTTCACCGTGGGCGCTTATTACCCAGGGGTGGCCCCGGCCTCCGAACCCGAGACGGTGGCGACTATGGCTTACCTCGACGCCCTGGAGCCCGACGCCGTGCTCTGGTACCACCAGCCGTGGGGATCGGTGGTGTGCAACGACGGCGCGCCTTGGTGTAGCTCCTTCGCGGCCGCGGTGGGCCTGCCCACGGAGTTCGCGCCCCGGCCGGGATCTCTTTCCGGTTGGGCCTCGTCGCGATCGATTGGTTCCGCGGTGGTGGAACTGCCAGCAGGGGACCTCGGGCGGGGTGCCGCGCTGGGTCACGCGGCGGCAATCCTGGCGTTGTTCTCCGAGCCGGCGGTGGCCGGATTCGCAGTTGCCTATCTGAGCGATGACACGCAACCCTGGATGACGGTGGAGCTGCTCAACACTGGTCATTCCGAGGGTGTGGCCCGATTGACCATCACCGCGGGCTGGGGCAGGTGTGGTCCCGTCGCCGAGGCGGCGGTGGCGCCGGGTGCCACGGTGCGCCTGGCGTGCCAACTCTGGGGCCCAGTGGCCGGTCACACCTTTGTGGGAGATCTGCTCGACCCCGCCGACGGCCGCGTCGTGGCCCGGGCTGTTCTCTTCGCCTGAGCTGAGGCACGTCTCGCGGACGGCGCGTCCCGCGGAGGGACCGGTCTCGCTGAGGACCCCGTGCTACGTAGGAGTGCAGTCGTCAGCGGAAACGGGACTGACGCATCGCTCGCTTTCCTCCTTGTGGAGGCGTTCGTCGTAGTGTTCCGCGCTGGATCAAATCGAGGTCGCTGGCAGCGTCGGCTACCGCGCCGTAGCGGTGGTTCTGCGAGCTACGTGTACGCGGCTGCTTCTGCCCTCCGACAAAACTGCAGGTCACAGAGTACGTTCCCAGCCACGCGGTCGAGAAGTGGCACGTTGCGCGCAGAACGAAAGCTCCATCCCTTAAAACGGTCGGTCGGGTGCGAAAAAACCGCGCTGCGTGCCACAGCCGGCACGTCGGTGCTCCAACGGCCGCTGACGGCGGTACTCGACCGGGAGCGGGGAGCGCGGCGGGCTGGGCTGCGCTGGGCTAAGACTTTCGCGGTGGACATCGCGCTCGCCCTTTACCCTCGATTCACCGCCCTGGACATCGTGGGGCCTTTTCAGGTGCTTTCGCTTCTGCCGGGAGCGAGAACGGAGTTCGTAGCCGAAAAGACCGGGCCGGTGTTCGATAACACCGGCGCCTTGCAGCTCGTGGCGACCCGGTCCTTCGCCGAGGTCACCCGGCCCGATGTCATCGTCGTACCGGGAGGTATGGCCGACGGTGAGGCCACCAAGACGGATCCGTTGGTGCAATGGATCGCCCGCGTGCATCCCACCACCACCTGGACGAGCAGTGTGTGTACCGGGGCGACCTATCTGGGTCTAGCCGGCCTGCTGGAAGGACTTCCGGCCACCACCCACTGGTTGACCTATCGGCGCCTGGCTGCCCTCGGCGCCCACCCCACCGAGCAACGGGTCGTGTTCGCAGGCAAGATCATCACCGCCGCCGGAGTGTCTTCTGGGATCGATATGGCTCTGCACCTCGCCGCGGCGCTGGCCGGTGAGGAGGTGGCCCAGGCCATCCAGCTGGCTATCGAGTACGACCCGCAGCCGCCCTTCGATACCGGAGCGGCGAGTAAAGCCTCTCCCGAGCTGATCCGCCTCGCCGCCAAACTGCTTACCAGCTGAGTCCGCCGGAGCGAGACACCGTCGCGGTCAGGCTGGTCGGGGCGACCGCTCGGCGGCGAGGCGTCGGTCGCATCATCGTTTGGTGAGGGGCGGCGAGTCTCCCGCCCTCGGGTGCCGCGGGTCCTCGGGTGCCGCGGGTCCTAGGGTGCGACGGACTCTACGCTGAGGCGGTGTCCGAGTTCGACTGTGTGCTGCAAACGGTTCCGCTGGGCCATCAATGGCCCACCGTGGATCCCTTCTTGTTCTGCGTCCATCATGACGATGCCTATCCGCCCGGCAACGAGCAGTACGGGCCTGATGCATCGCGAGCCGGGCGGCGCATTGGCCAGGATTTTTCCGGCCAGGACGGTTGGAACCTCTACCACGGGGACGCCGTGGCCGGCTTCCCCCGCCACCCCCACCGCGGCTTCGAGACGGTGACCTTCGTGCGAAAAGGCCTGGTCGACCACGCCGACTCCCTCGGCGCCGCCGCCCGCTTCGGCCGAGGTGACGTGCAATGGATGACTGCGGGCGGCGGGGTGGTCCACAGCGAGATGTTCCCCTTGCTCGAGCGGTTGGCCCCCAACCCGCTGGAGCTTTTCCAGATCTGGCTGAACCTGCCCGCCGCCGACAAGATGGTGCCGGCCTACTTCACCATGCTGTGGGCCGATCAACTGCCTCGGTATCGGGTGCCGGACGAGGGTGGTACCCCCGCAGCGGCCACCGTCACGGTGTTGGCCGGGGCCTTCGCGGGGGGCGAACTCGAAGCGGGTTGCCCGCCGCGGGCGCCATCGCCGCCGCCGGACTCCTGGGCGGCGCGTCCCCAGGCCGATCTGGCCATCTGGAACCTCCAGCTCGACGCCGGCACGCAGATCACCCTGGCCCCGCCCGTGAGCGACCAAGCCCTTCGTACCGTCTACCTGTTCGAGGGCGACCGTTTGCAGCTCGGCACCCAGGACCTGGCCAACATGCATGCCGCCGTGCTCCGCCCCGGCGTACCAGCCCGTATGGTATGTGGGCGCCGGCCGGCAGGGCTGCTGATGCTGCAGGGTGTTCCCCTGGGCGAGCCGGTGGTGCAGCACGGCCCCTTCGTCATGAACGACCGGGCCGGTATCGAAGCTGCCTTCGCTGACTATCAGCGCACCAAGTTTGGGGGCTGGCCGTGGCCTGAGGACGGCCCGGTTCACGGCGCGGACCCGACTCGCTTCGCCCGCCACGCCGACGGCCGCCTCGAGCGGCGCTCGCCGACGTCACTGGCGCGGCCCGTCGCACCGTAGCTGCTGGCCTGGCTCCGGCGGTCGGCGCCGGTTGGGGCGCGGCGGCGCCCGGGCAGGCAAGCCGGGCCGGGCGGGTTGGCTGGTCGGGTCAGGCCGGGCGGAGTTGACCGGCGGCGACGGTGGGCAAAGTGGGCACGTTGCGGCCGCCCCGGGGTTCGATCGACAGGGCCACCGAGCGCAGTGTTCCGGCCGGGAAC
Organism: Acidimicrobiia bacterium; assembly: GCA_031422955.1. Taxonomy (GTDB): domain Bacteria; phylum Actinomycetota; class Acidimicrobiia; order Acidimicrobiales; family CAIXPF01; genus CAIXPF01. The sequence continues at coordinate 5,448 of JANPEN010000422.1, read as the reverse complement.
GCAACGACGGAGGGCCGCGGTCCGAGCACGCCCAAGGAGACGGCCACCGACCCGTCCAAGGACCACAGCTGATAGGTCTGGTCCTCGCTCAAGGTTGGCAGCGCCTCACCCAGCAGGTAGCCGTGGCCGCTTCCGTCGAGCACCATGCGTACTGAGCCGGCCGTGCCTTCCAGCGTGGCGATCTGAGCTTGGGGAGATTGCTCGGCCGCCCGAGCCAACGTCACCATGTCCGCTGGATCACGCTGGCCGCGGTTGTTGGCCCAGGTGGTGACGGCGGCGGTGGAGGCCAACAGGGCAAGGGCCGCGGCGACGGCCAGCGCCGGTGCCGCCCAACGTCGGGTCCTCGGGGTCGCTCGGCGCCGGGCCAGTTCGTCGCCAGTAACAGCAGGGGTGGCGACAGCAGCAGGGGCGGTGCCAGCAAGGGTGGCCACAGCGGCAGGGGTGGCAGCAGGGGTGGCGGCGGGCATCGGTGGGTCTGCCGCGGTCGGGGCCGGATCGAGTTGGCGCTGCACCCGGTCCCACAGTTGGGGCGGAAGCTCGGCGGCCTCGGCGCTGGCCAAGGCGGCCAGCACGTTCTCGAAACGGGAGACCTCGAGGCGGGCTTGGCGATGGGTAGACACATAGGCATCAACCCGGCCGTGCTCATCTTCATCAAGGGCGTCGAGGGCATAGGCCCCCAGGAGATCGTCCAGCTCAGGATCGGATCCGGGGTCGGGCAAGGCCGGGCCGGGGTTCGGCGTTTGCTCGTTCATGTGTTCACCCCGAGGCCAGAAGCCTCCAGCTTGGCGGCGAGCTTGTGGAGACCGCTGCGAATTCGGGTCTTGACCGTACCTTCCGGTGCGCCGACCAGCTTGGCCACGTCTCGGTAGGTGAACCCGCCGTAATAGGCGAGCAGGATGGCTTCACGTTCGCCCACGGCCAGTTCGGCCACCGCAGCGCGCACCTTGTCGGAGCGGATCATGTTCCAGATCTCGCGATCGAGATCGGGATGAGATTGCTCCAAGTTCTCTCGTTCATGGCGCTCTTCCCTGCGGTTGCGGGCCGATTCCGAACGAAGGCGATCCACCGCCCGACCGTGGGCATCTCGTACCAGAAAGGAACGCAGCGAGCCGCGGTCGGGGTCGAATCGTTCCGGACGTTCCCACAAACGAACGAAAATGTCCTGCACCACGTCTTCGGCCTGGAGGCTGTCGTGCAGGATGCGCCTGGCCATGCCCAAAACGACACCGGCATGACGTTGGTACAGCTCGCTGAGCGCCGCCTGGTCAGATTGGGCTACGGCGACGATGAGCGCTGCATCGCTGGCATCGGCGAGTGGTCGCATACTGGGTTCCTTCGAGACCAACCTGGAAACCGGATGTTCCCGCGGCGCATATGGGTGGCACGATTACCCGCCGGCGGGCTCACTCGAACCAGATGAGCTTGCCGTCTTTGATGATGTCGTTGATGAAGGTGTCGTCGATGGAGGCGGCCACGTCGAGCTTGGATTCTTCGATGACGCCCAGGGAGATCAACGCGTCCACCTCGGCTTGCAGGGCGGCCCGGTCGATGGCGCCCACCGCCCGACCGGCCGGGGTGCTGGAAACCACCAGTTCCCGTTCGGTCTTCCACCGGAAGGTTTCACCCTCGCTGCTCAGAAACAGCTTGGGGTCGGTGCGTTTGACGGCGGCGGCGACGGCCGCCTCGGGCTTGGCCGCCGCGTACTCGAAACCTTTGAGGCTGGCCCGCAGGAAGTCCGCCACCGCGGTTGGGTGCTTCTCGGCGAACTCCCGGGAGGTGGTGAACACCGCGAAGGAGGCGGGAATGTCGCTGTCGCGGGGGTCAAAGGCCTTGTACTTGCCGGCGTAGCCCTGCGCGTCGAGCTGGCCAGGTTCGTTGGATTTGTAGACGGGCAGGGCGACGATGTCGGTTTCGAACAGCACCACCGGGTTGAAGTCGACCTCGACCTGGGTGATCTTGGTTTCGTCGACGCCCTTGGCGGCCAAAAGCGCCCTGAGGCTGAACGGGATGGCGCCCTTGATGCCGATGGACTTGCCTTGTAGTTGCTTGAGGTCGGTGATGTTGGCGCTGTTTTTCACCAGCAGCTCCTCGATGGAGGTGTGGCCCTCCACCGCCACCGCCACCAGCGCCGCGCCTTTGGTGTTGGCCACCGCCACCTCGGAGAAACTGCCGAGGGAGGTCATCTGGGCAGTGTTGGCCGACACGGTGGCCACGTTGGCCGAAGAGAACCCCGGCTGGAGCTTGACGTCGAGACAGAGCTCTTTGAAATAGCCCTGATCTTCGGCGGCGATGACATCGATGATGGACGCCGCCGCGGCATAGTCGAAGCTGGTCAGGAAGATGATCGTGCCCGCCGCTTTGTTCTCCTCGCAGCGCTCGGGGCTGAAGGAGGCGGTGGGCTCCGCGATGGTGCTCGACCCACCGGCGGCGTTGCCGGTGCGGGCGCCTTCGCCGCCGCTGTCATCGCCGCCACAGGCTGCACCCAACAGCCCAACCGAAACGAGCACCGATAAAGCGCGGCACAGACCCCTCAACGGTGGCATCGTTCCCCCAGTATCGTGGCGGGTGCCGAAGCCGCCCGTCGCCCAGGTGCGTCTAGTTACGCAACCTGCTGGGCCGCCACCGTAGCAGTCGGCGTTCCAGAATTCCGATCCCCCCCAGGGTGATCACCCCCATGATGGCCAGCACGAACACCGAAGCCCACATGCGGTCCGTAGCCAGCGAGCGCTGCGCCCGGGTGAAGGCGTAGCCGAGACCCTCGCTGGAGCCCTGCCATTCCGCCACCATGGCCCCGATCAACGCTAAGCCCACGCAGACCCTGGTGGCCGCAGCCAGGAAGGGCAGCGCGTGGGGTAGGCGCAGCTTGACCAAGATCTCCCAACTGGAGGCGTCGACGGATCGCATGACCTCCAGTGCGTCGGCCTCGACGGCCTGCAGGCCGACGATGGCGTTCAGGGTTAACGGGGCGAAGGTGATGAGGGCGGCCACCAGCACCCTGGGGGTCTGTCCAAAGCCCAGACCGATGACCAGGGCCGGGGCCAATGCCACCACCGGTACCAACTGCACCACCGTCACCACCGGCAGCATGGCCCGTTCAAGGGTCGGGCTGGCGGTGGCCGCTACCGCCAAGACCAACGCCACCGCCAAAGCGATGAGGAACCCGAGGACGGCCTCTTGTCCGGTGACCCAGGCCGCGGCCAGCCAGCCCTGCCAGTCCTCGCCCACCGCGGCGGCGATGGCGGAGGGGGCGGGCAGAATGAGCTCTTTGATCCGAAAGGCGCGCACGGCCACCTCCCACGTTCCCAGCAGGCCGGCGAAGGCCAACAGGGGGGCGACGAAGGCGGTGGACGGTCGGGCGGACCGGCCTGGTCGAGTCATGGCGCGCGGTCGGGTTGGAGGGCGTCGGCCCCGTTGCGGTGACCCAGGGCGCCGGTGCGCAGCGCCGCTCGCACTCGCCGGGTGTGTTCGACGAACTCGTCGCTGTCCTCCTGGACCGCCCGGCGCGGGCGCGCCAGACCGATAGGTATGTCCTGCACCACCCGACCGGGTCGAGCCGAGAGCACCACCACCCGATCGGCCAACAACACCGCTTCCTCCAAGCTGTGGGTGACGAAGAGCACAGTTCGGGGCCGCTGGCCGGGCCTGGCCCCCGTCCCCGACCCGACCGGCGGACCCGGCGAGGTCTCGGATCGGCCTTCCCAGATGGACAACAGCAGAAAGCGCATCTCCTCCCGCGTCATCTCATCGAGCGAGGCGAACGGCTCGTCCATCAACAGCACGGGCGCCCCGAGGGCAAAGGCTCGGGCCAGGGCGACCCGTTGTTGCATGCCGCCCGACAGCTCATGGGGCAGAGCGGTTTCAAACCCCGACAGGCCCACCGCCGCGATCAGGGTGTCAATGTCGGCGGGAACGAGGTGCCCGTCACCGTCGTGGCGGCCGCCACGACGGTTGACCTCGCCCAGCAAGGCGACGTTGGCACGCACCGACCTCCAGGGCAACAGCGCCGGGGACTGGGGGACCAGGCCGAACCATTTGGCCTTCCGCGCCGCCAGAGGCGACAACCCGGCAATCTCTACAGAGCCCTCGTCGGGTGACACCAACCCTGCCACTAGGCGTAACAAGGTGGACTTGCCGCAGCCGCTGGGCCCGATAATGGCGACGAACTCGCCTTGGGCGACGCTTAAGTCGACCTGGTGCAGGGCCCGGGTTCGTTCCCCCCGCCGGTGGAACGCCTTGGCCACCCCCCGCATGGTGATGCCCGGTTCAGCCACCTGGGCTCGGCGGGAGGACCCCGGGCCGGTCCGGTCCATTCAGGCGGGCCAGGCGGGTCAGGCGGGTCAGGTAGGGCGCGAGGAGCTTCTCGACGTGTTTGGCCATCATGTCGACCTCGAGGTTGAGCGGCGCCCCTGGGTGTTTGTGGCCCAACGTCGTCACCGCCGCGGTGTGGGGAATGATGGCGAAGCTCAGCTCGGCGTGGTCTGCCCCCTCTGGCTCCCTGACCTCCACGATGGTGAGGCTCACGCCGTCAATGGTGACGGAGCCTTTCTCTACGCAGTACCGGCTCAAGGCGGCCGGGATCTGTACCACCAGCTCGGGCGGGGGAGCCACCATGGTGGCCACCGCGTCGACGTGGCCGAGGACCACGTGGCCGCCCAAGCGGCCATCGGGCTGTAGGGGACGTTCCAGGTTCACCACGTCGCCCACCGCCAGCGCACCCAGGCCGGTGCGGGCCAGGGTCTCCGCCGACAGATCCGCTTCCCACCAGCCGGCGCCTTGGTCCACCAGGGTCAAGCAGCACCCGTTCACCGCGATCGAGTCGCCCAGCTTGGCGTCAACCAGCACCACTTCGCCGGCGAAACGCGATCGTTCACCCCGTCGCTGCACAAATCGTCCCAGCTCTTCAACGATGCCCGTGAACATGAGGGGCCATCCTCGGTGTCGCCCGGCCCGCGGGTCCAGTTGGACCCGGCCGGCTGGCCGGGTTGAGCCGGCATGTTACGCCGGCTTGCTGGCCGACGGTGTCAGCTCAGCTTCGCCAGGCAGCCAGGTACGGACTGCGCCAGCGCCGGTGGGGATCCACCCCATCCGCCACCGCCCAGAATCGCTCCCACTGCGGGTACGCGGCGGCCAGGTCTGCCCCGTCGAAGCCGTGGAGCTTGCCCCAGTGGGGGCGGCCGCGGTGGTTGCGAAAGATCGCTTCGGTGTCCGCGAAGAGGTCACGATGGTCCAAAGCGATGTCTTGGTGCACGGAGATGGTGACGCTGTCGCGTCCGCTGGCTGGGCCGATCCAGGTGTCATCGGCGCCCAGGGTGCGGTACTCCACCGGCCACCGCACCTCCGGGTGGCGGGTTTGGTAGAGGCTGCGTAGTTCACCGAAACAGTCCGGCCCCGCCTCCGCCGGAACGGCGAACTCCATCTCCACGAACCGCTGGGAGCGCACCGAGGGAA
>JANPEN010000421.1:0-1537 GCA_031422955.1 Acidimicrobiia bacterium | reverse complement strand
ACGCCTGGACAACGGCGCCAAATCCCTGCTGGAAGCGCATTTCGGTGAGGATGTGGCCAGGCTCCTGCCGTTGCTGAACACCCTGGCTGCCGCCTTCGGTGAAACATCTCAGCTGGGCGTGGCCGACCTGGCCCCGTTCTTGGGCGAGGCGGGGTCTGTTCCTCCCTGGGATTTGACCGATGCCATCGACCGAGGCGACGTCGGCGAGGCGGTGCGGCGGTTGCGCCGGCTGCTGGGAGGCGGCGAACGCCATCCCCTGCAGATCATGGTCACCCTCACCAACCATCTGGAGCGCATCTTGGCCCTCTCGGGCAGCTCGGCCCGCAACGAGAAAGAGGCCGCCGCCCTGTTGCAGCTCAAGGGTTCGACGTTTCCCGCTCGCAAGGCCCTCGATCAGAGCCGCAAGCTCGGTCCGGTACGCATCACCCGAGCCCTCAATCTGTTGGCCGACGCCGATATCGCCCTGCGGGGGGCCTCGGCGTGGGAGCCCGCCCTGGTGATGGAGGTGCTGGTCGCCCGCCTCGCGGCGCTGGGCCGCTGAGGCAAGAGGACCAGCCCCGAGCGGTTACTCCGCTGCGGTGGTAGTGGGAGCGGGCGCTACCCGGCGCATGAGCCGTGAGCGGTCACGGGCCGCCTTGTTCTTGTGGATGACGCCTTTGGCGGCGGCCTTGTCGATCTTCTTGATGGCCAAGCGCAGCAAGTCCACGGCATTTTCGGCCGCCGAGTCGGCGCCGGTCACCGCGTTCTTGCGTCGGGTCTTCAGCTCGGAGCGAACGGCCTTGTTGGCAAGGCGGTGGCGCTCGTTCTGGAGGTTGCGCTTGATCTGACTCTTGATGTTCGCCACGGGGCAGGTTTCCTCAGGCTCGAAAGCAGCCTTGAGAGGATAGCCGGCCGGTGTCCTCGGGGCGAAGCGCCGGGTCGGGGGGCCGAGTTGGTAGCTTCGAGGCACTACTCATGGACCGCACCCGCATACGCAATACGGCGATCATCGCCCACATCGACCACGGAAAATCGACTCTGGCGGACCGCCTGCTCGAGTTGTGCCATGCGGTGGACCCGCGCGACATGCGGGCCCAGTACCTCGACTCGATGGACCTGGAGCGGGAGCGGGGCATCACCATCAAGTTGCAGTCGGTGCGGCTCGAGCACGGCGAACACGTCATCAACCTGATCGACACACCCGGTCACGTGGACTTCGGCTACGAGGTCTCGCGTTCGCTCGCCGCGTGCGAGGGCGTGATCCTCGTCGTCGACGCATCCCAGGGCATCGAGGCACAAACCCTCGCGAACTGCTACCTGGCGCTCGAGAACGACCTGGAGATCGTCGCCGTCCTCAACAAGATCGACCTGCCTGCGGCGGACCCGGACACCTATGCCGCCGAGATCGAACAGGTCCTCGGCATCCCCGCAGAGGAGATCCTGCGCATCTCCGCCAAGACCGGCGAGGGTGTCGCCGAGTTGCTCGATGCGGTCGTGGAGCGCATCCCGGCGCCCGAGGGTGACGGCGACGCGCCACTGCAGGGGCTGATCTTCGACT
>JANPEN010000420.1:0-1767 GCA_031422955.1 Acidimicrobiia bacterium | reverse complement strand
ATCACCGCCGCCCGCCTGGCCCGCATCCACGAGGTCATCGCTGCCCTACCCGAGGGCTATGACACCGTGGTCGGGGACCGGGGCTACCGGCTCTCCGGCGGAGAGAAACAGCGCCTGGCCATCGCCAGAATGCTGCTCAAGGACCCCGCCATCGTGGTGTTGGACGAGGCCACCAGCCATCTCGACTCCGAGAACGAAGCCGCCATCCAAGAGGCGCTGGAAACCGCCCTGGAGGGGCGCACCGCGGTGGTCATCGCCCATCGCCTCTCCACCATCACCAACGCCGATCAGATCCTGGTCATCGACGCCGGGAAAGTAGTCGAGCAAGGCCGCCACCAGGAGTTGCTCGACGCCAACGGCCTCTACGCCGACCTCTATCACACCCTCATCAGGGATGAGGCCAGCGGTGCCCTCCGCTCCTGAGCCGGGCCGCCCAACGGTGCCCACCCTGTCGGTGTCGGAGCTGGCCGCAACGGTGAAACTGGCCCTGGAGCAGGCCTTTCCGACCGAGATCTGGGTGCGGGGGGAGATCTCCAACCTCAGCCGGCCAGCGAGCGGGCATGTCTATTTCAATCTCATCGAGCCCGGCGAGCTGGGCCGGGCGCCGGTTGCTTCACTCTCCGTGGCGTTGCTGGCGGACCGCAAGTACGTCGTCAACCAGATCCTCAAACGCGCCGGAGGCGGTGTCCGTATGAGCGACGGGGTGGAGGTCCGCCTCCGGGCCCGCCTCGACTTCTACTCGCCCAACGGCCGCCTGTCCCTGCTGATGACCCTGATCGATCCCGAGTACACCCTCGGTCGTCTCAGCGCGGATCGTGACCGGCTGCTGCGGGTGTTGGCCAGCGAGGGCCTGCTTACCCGCCAGGCGGCGGTGTGGCTCACTCCGGCACCGCTACGTATTGGGTTGGTCACCTCCCGTGGTTCGGCGGCCGAGCAGGACGTGCTCCACGAGCTGGGCGCCTCCGGGCTGGGCTTCGAGGTGCGCACCTTTCACGCCCAGGTCCAGGGAAACGCTGCGGCCGAATCGGTGGTCCGAGCACTGCTGGCCGCCGAGCGCTACGGCTGTGACGTCATTGCCCTGGTCCGGGGGGGTGGCGCCCGCACCGATCTGGCCGTGTTCGACGCCGAGATGATCGCTCGGACGGTGGCCGGGCTGGGGGTGGCCGTCTGGACAGGCATCGGCCATGAGATCGACCGTTCGGTAGCGGATGACGTGGCCCAGCTGGCCTTCAAGACGCCCACCGCCTGCGCCGCCGCCCTGGTCGAACGGGTGCAGGAGTTCCTAGCCGGCCTGGAGCGGCGGTGGGCGGCCATCGCCACGCTGGCCAACGCCCGTTTGGAGCGGGCCGAGGTGGACCTCCAACGCCGCCAAGTACTCATGCAGCGCGAGGGTCGCGCCGCCCTGCGGGCCAGCGAGCAATCCTTGGCGGCCCGCCAACCGCGACTAGCCCGGGAGGCCACCTACGTGCTGAGCCGGGCGCACACACGCCTAGAGCTGGCCGCCGCGCTTGTGGCCGCCGCCGATCCTCAACGGGCGCTGGCCCGGGGCTTCAGCCTCACCCGACGAATGGCTGACGGCGCCTTGCTACGCCATCCCGAGGCGGTATCGCCGGGTGATGAGGTGGTGACCCGCACCGCCGGTGGGCTGGTCCACAGTACGGTCATGGCTCATGAGTGAGGCGACCGAGCCTGCCGCGGACCCTCCCGAGGGCTACGCAGCCGCCCTCACCGAGCTGGACCGCATCCTCATCGAACTCGAAGATCCGG
>JANPEN010000419.1:0-11876 GCA_031422955.1 Acidimicrobiia bacterium | reverse complement strand
CCCGCCCGAGGCGGTGGCGGCCCCTTCCTCGCGCCTGGACACCGCCGAGCGGCTGCTCGCCGCTTCGGTGGACTCCGGGAAGACCCACGACCTAAAGGTCGTGCTGGCTCTGGTGCGCTTGCACCGCTTTGGGGTGATCGCCATGCACGACGTGGTTCAGGTGGGCGCCATCAGGCTGGCCGCCAGCGAAGGGGCCCAAGGTTGAGCGGGTCGCCCCGGCACCACCGCCAGCAGAGTCGGGCGGCTAGGTTCGCATGGTTCCAGCCCAACTACGGTGCAAGCGGGAGTATGGTCTCATGAGCAGCATCGAGCGTAAGGGCGGCACCCGCCGCGACGCCCCGTCCGAATGGTTCGACGGCCACGTCGAGGTGGAGGCGATCCTGGAGGACGCCACCCACGCTGTGCGCCAGAACCGGGTTCATTTCCACGACGGGGGCCGTACCCACTGGCATCTCCATGTAGGGAGCCAGGTGCTCTACTTCGTCCAGGGCCAGGGCATGGTCCAAGCGCACGGTGCTGACGCTGTCGAATGTGAGCCGGGTGACATCGTGCACGTGCAGCCCGGGGCCAAGCATCGCCACGGCGCTCGGCCGGGGACCTCAGCCGTGCATATCGCCATCACCCTGGGCGAGTCGATCTGGGACAACGACCCGCGCTACCCGGCCTGAGTCGGCGCCATGTCCCCGGACCCTCAGCCAACATTACGAACGTGACCATACTGATCGGCATGTCGCGCAGGCGGATCGAACCGGATGATCATACCATCTGGTATCGTATGGGCTGGTATCGTACGGTCTGGTATCGTACGGTCTGGTATGCAGGAAGCCAAGGTCGGCTCGCCTCGAACGTGAAGGAAACGCTGTGAACGCCCACGGCGTCACCGTGTTACGTCGTGAGGACAGGCGGCTCTTGCGGGGACAGGGGTCCTTCATCGACGGGCTGCGCCATCCCGCCCTAGAGGGCGCCTATCACGCCGCCTTCCTGCGCTCGAGCGAGCCCCATGCCCGTATCCTGGCCGTGAACACCGACCAGGCCCTCGCCATAGACGGGGTGGTGGCGGTGTTTACCGCCGCCGACATGGACCCCCTGGCCTTGCGGTTGCGCAACGTGGTGGCGGCGGACGCCTTTCCCTACACCACCGCCGTTGGTTCCACCTACGACGGTGGGCGCTACGGGGAGGCACTGCAGCGCTGTGCGGCGGCGGCCGGATACGAGGCGCGGCGGGCCGAGCAGGTGGCTCAAGGTCACGAGACCACCTTCGCTACCCTGGTCAGCAACGAGTTGGGCATCGACGCCAGCCGTATCGAGGTGGTGCACAGTGACACCGACCTCGTTCCCTTCGGGGGTGGCACCACCCGCACCACCTCCTTCGCTGACTACGGGGTCATTTCCGCGGCCGAGACGCCCAGCTTCATCACCGAGGAGATGGAGACACCTTCACCTTGGAACCCGCTCGGGGTGAAAGGGGTGGGGGAGTCGGGCACGGTGGTGGCAACCCCGGCCCTGCAGAGCGCGGTGCTCGACGCGTTGGCCCCCTATGGCGTGGTCCATTTGGATCTGCCCTTCAGCCCCGAGCGGGTTTGGCGAGCCATGCAGCCCGAAGTCTGAGCCGGGTGCCCCAACGACACCCCCCGAGGGGTCCCGCCAGCCTCGGCCTGAACTCGTTGGGTTCCGGCCAGGCGACGGGTACTACCTTTGCCTCCTTTCGGGTGCGCAACTTCCGCCTTTTCTTCGCCGGACAGTTCATCTCTCAGGTTGGGAACTGGCTGACCATGGTGGGTCAGACCTTGCTGGTGCTGAAGCTCACCGGCAACGGGGTAGCAGTTGGCCTGCTGGTGGCCTGCCAGTTCTTGCCGGTGTTGCTTTTTGGGGCGTGGGCGGGCCTGGTGGCGGACCGCTCCGACAAGCGGCGACTCCTGCTGGTGGTCCAAAGTCTGGCCATGGTGCAGTCCTTCGTGCTGGCCGGGCTGGCCTTCATGGACGATCCACCCCTGGCCGGCCTGTACGGGGTGGCCCTGGCCGGCGGGTTCGCGACCGCCTTCGATAGCCCGGCCCGGCGCTCGTTTGTAGTGGAGATGGTCCCCGTGCGGATGGTCAACAACGCGGTGAGCCTGAACAGCGCGCTGATGACCTCGGCCAGGGTGGTCGGACCGGCTCTCGCCGGCCTACTCGTCAGTACCGTTGGGTACGGCTGGTGTTTCGCCATCGACGGGGTCAGCTACGTGGCGGTGTTGGTGGCGCTGGCCGCCATGCGACGCAGCGAGTTACGGGCGTCCACCCCGACCAAACGAGCCAAGGGCCAGCTCCGAGAGGGGCTGCGCTATGTGACCTCGGTGCCTGAGCTGTGGATTCCCCTGGCCATGATGACCTTGATCGGCACCTTGGCCTTCAACTTCCAGGTCGTGCTGCCGTTGTTCGTTGTGCGCAGCCTCCATGGGGACCCCCAGACCTTCACGCTGCTGTACTCCGTGCTCAGCGTTGGATCGTTGATGGGAGCCCTGGGTACGGCCCGCCGCCACCGCGTCACCTTGCAGATGGTGGTGCTGGGCGCCTTGGCCTTCGGGGTTTCCATGATTGCGCTGGCCGCCTCGCCGGGTTTGTGGGCGGCGTTTCCGCTGGCCATGATCCTCGGTGCGAGCAGCGTTGCCTTCATGACCTCCTCGACGGCGCTGGTGCAGACCGAGGCTGGCCCGGAGATGCGGGGCAGGGTGTTGGCCCTTCAGTCCATGGTGTTCCTGGGAAGCACGCCTATCGGGGGCCCGTTACTGGGGGCGATCTGCGAGGTGCTGGGGGCCCGAATCGGCGTCTTGGTCGGCGGTGTGGCTGCGCTGGGGGCGGCAGGTTTCGGCTATTGGGCGGTTGGCCGCTACGCCCCCCGACGAGCTCGCGCCGTCCGCCTTCAGCAACGCTCCTACCAACTCTGATCCGGCCCCCATTTGGGCTTCGGTGTGTCGGGGATCCTCTGGTGGCTGGTGGCTGGTGGCTGGTGGCTGGTGGCCGGTGGCTGGTGGCCGGGCGGTCCCGGTCGCTCGCCCCGTCCGCTCGGGGCGAATCGACGTCGAATCGGCGCGATTCCCGGGGTGAAAACCACGGTGAGTGTGGGGAACGAGCCGTGAGTAGGTGAATCTTCTGCTTGCCGGGGATGTTGTGCGGATGTGGGGTTTTCTGGCCGATGACGGCTCGTCGGCAACCTTGTGACCAGGTCATTCGCCAATGGGCTGGCGGGCACTTTCCCCAGATCCGCACATCGGCCACCCCAGATCCGCACAACGGGGCCCTTTCCACAGCTTGCCGCGTCCGAGCCGACGCGTTGGTTGGGATCCTGGATGCTCAGCCGACGGGCTCGCCGCTCCACCGGTTTCGGCCTTGCCGCCTCGCCGCTTGGGTGGCCGACTGGCCGAATGGCGGACTGTTACTGCCAGGGTCGCGGGGCCAACGGGGCGTGGGCCGGAGCGGTCACTCGGTCCAGGGTTCGCCGGGTCCGGCGATGGTGTAGGTGTCCTCGTGGGACGTCATCCGGTACCAGTCGGTACGGTCGGAGCCGGCAGGGGTGATGGTTCGCACGGCATAGCCGACCTCGGGAGCATTTTGGCCGCTCCGGGGCTCGCGAACCATCGACACCACGATCTCCAAATAACTGACCGAGGGTCCTGCCCGCCGGCGTCGTTCCTCCTCCAGGGCCACCACCAGCGCCCGAGAACGGTACTCGGCGTCCTCGGGCCGAAACCACGGGGCCCAGGCCGACACCGCCGGATCTATTCGCAGCGAGGGCGGATCGATGCCCGCCGGCCATGCCAGCAGGGTGGTGGTCGGCAGGGTGGTGGTCGGCGGGGTGGTGGTCGGCGCACGGTGGGCTGAGCCGGCAGGCGCTGTCGGCGCCGAGCCGGGGGAGTCGGGCGCGCCGGGGGAAGCACCCGCAAGGGATTCACGGTTGGGAGTCGCCCCGCCGGCACTTGCCGCGGTTGGGGGCGGCAACGAGTAACGCCGAGCCGGGATACCGGCCACGACGATCGCTGCCGTGATCGACACCGCCACAATCACCGCCAAGGTCACCTTCCTCACTGTCCCTGGCCCTGTCCCTGGCCCTGTCCCTGGCCCCGTGACCGGCCCCGTGACCGTCCCCGTCTCCACCGGGGCAGGGGCGGGCACGGCCGGCGTCCTCACGGTGCTTGGCAGTTCGGTCGCTGACCTGTCCACCGCCCGCAAAGGGGGGTCGAGCCAGCAAACCAGCCCGGGGTGGCGGCGATGGGCGAGCGCTCGGGTGGCGCCCAACGCCGCGCTGGCCACCGTGAGCCCGCCCAAGAGGGCCACTTTGGTGGCGAACTCGCTGCGCTGGGGGGCGGCCAACAACACCGCCGCCAACGCCGCTACGGCCGCGAAGGCCAGGCGGGCCTGCCTGCTGCCGGGAACCGTCCGAGGGTCAGTCACCATAAAGGCGGCGAACACCAAGGTTTCCGGTGAGAAGGCCACTCGCCACCAGAAGTCGCTGTCGCACAGCGGCACCGGGCTCCACCCGGCCACGATGCAATGGCCGGAACCGGCCAATACCCCCAGCCCGGCGGCCAGGCTGGCCAGGAACGCCAGGGCGATCTGGCCCACTCCGGCGCGGCGACCGACAACCATCGCACCCACCACGATGAGGGCAACAGCGCCCACCAGTGCCGGCCGGGCCGGACCCCAATAAAGCCACTGCACGTCGGCTCGGGACGAGCCCAGCACCAACAGCGCTGCCACCAGCCCGATGTTGGAGGGGTTGAAGAGGTGTCGCCCCTGGTGTCGGAGCAGGTACTTGGACAGGAGGGAGAAAGCGGCCACCCCGGCGAAAAGGCCAAGGCCGGCAGTGCTCCAACGGTCCTGGGCCGTGGTGGCGGGATGGCGCAACAACAGCGCCACCCCGTTGCCGGTGAGCAGGGCGCTGGCCGGCCACATGAGGACACGGTGCCGGGCGAAGGTGATCACCACCTCGAGTACCGCGCAGGTCAGCAGGCTGGTCGCGAGCTGCGGAATCGACAGAGGGAAGTGCAGCACGGTTTGGCCCAAAGCCTGCAAGGCCAGCAGTACCGCGGACTGGGCCAGCCTCGGGTCCCCGGCCCGGGGGAGCAGCACGGGATAGCCGAACCAGTGGTGGGCCACCCCCGCTCCCTCGATCACATCACTAGCTTGGCACCGCTGTCCAAGGTCGGCCGAGCCCCGCAAGCAACCCGCCTTGAGCCGGAGGCGGGCCGCCACGAGCACCAATTTGCCAGCGCCCCTCGGAGCGCAGGCGGTGCCACCGGCTACCAGCCGCCGCCGCCGCCGCCACCACCCCCGCCGCCGCTGAATCCGCCGCCGCCGCCACCCCCGCTGAAGCCGCCCCCGGTGGAGCTGGGCTGCGGCGCGCTCAACGCCGCTGAAGCGGCGCTGCTGAAACTGGACATGGACCGACCGAACTGGTCGTAGTGGAAGACCCCGCCCGCATAGAGGGGCACGTACCAACTGGGCGTCATCACCATGCCTTGCTCCTGGAGCACCGCCAACACCTGGGCCCAACGATGGGTGATCCCGAACACCATGGCGTAGGGAAGCCCGGCCAGGTAGTCGAACTGGCGTTCCACGAACCGCAGCTGCTCGGCGTCGGCCACCTCCAGGAACCGTTCGTAGCCGACGCACAGCTCGAGCTGGCGGCGACCCTCGGCGGTGCGTGAAGGCATGCGTCCGGCGGTGGCCACGATGAGCACGCCCGGCAACACCAGCGGCAGGGCGAACAACCCCAACGTCGTCCACGCCACCAGGGCGGCGGCCACCACCCCACCCACTAGCACGGCCAGGAAGCCCACCGCGCCGTAGAGGCCTCGGGTGTGGTCGGGCCGGCGACGGAACCAGCCTCGTCGCATCGTCTCCTGGTAGAGGCTCTGGCGAACCTGAGCCAGCTCGGTGGCGAAATTGGTTCGCAGGGCCGACAGGGCAACTACGTCAGCTCCGGCGGCCTGGCCGGCGAGCTTGGTCAACAACTGTTGCTCGTAGTCGATCAGCTCGCCGTCGGGGCGGGCTGGGGGCGAGGGCAAGAAGCGGATCAGGAAATCCGCACCATCCTCCAGTTGCTCGATACGGAGATAGCCGCGTACGGCCAGGTCGATGATGGTGGCCGAGACATCGAGCGGGTCGGCCCGTTCGTCCACCAATACGCCACACAGGCCAGGCGTCATGTGATCGGGTGGGCGGAACTGCACCGGTCCATCGGGCTTGTCGAAAAAGCCGGCCAGACCTTCGGTCTCGGGGTCCGCTTCGGCCGGTAAATAGGCGTTAAGCACGAGTTGACGGTCCCGACCCTGCCGGCTCAGCAGCGAGCCAATACTCCCGAGTATGGCAACGGTGGCCAGCGTGCTTCCGGCCAACGTGACAG
This sequence comes from Acidimicrobiia bacterium, assembly GCA_031422955.1. Lineage (GTDB taxonomy): Bacteria > Actinomycetota > Acidimicrobiia > Acidimicrobiales > CAIXPF01 > CAIXPF01. The sequence continues at coordinate 5,494 of JANPEN010000419.1, read as the reverse complement.
GGGTGGCCTGAAAGGCGCGGGCCAAGCTCCAACGCTCGCGAAGGTTGGCGGTGGCGTCCGCCACGGTGCCCTTCTCGAAGTCGAGATACACCGTGGCGGCCTGGCCGGGGGCGAGGTCGGCGGCTTGCAGCTCGAAGGTGGTGTCGGTGCCGGTTCCGGCAACCGTCAGCTGGCAAGGGGTGGTCGACTGGTAAAGACCCTGGTAACAGCGTTGGGCAATGGGCGAAGCGGGTACCTGGCCCCGAACCCTGACGTTGGCGATGGGAACCTGCCAGCCGGAGCCGACCACGTTCCAGGCCAGCTCCTCTATATCGCCCACGCCGGGCAGGGCGGCGCTCTCCACCGCGTCATGCACGGTGTAGTCGATGCGATACCGCCAGGTACCGCTGACGAAGGTGTCGACGCTGCCGATCCGGATGACCAGGTTGTCGTTGTCGACGTTGGTGGCGACAACGGTGGCGCCGGCCGGGTCCCCGCTTCGCACCGCGCCTCCCTCGGGTCTGGCCTGCGCGCGTACGCCATCAATACTATAAAGTCGTTTGAAGCGATCGTTGTAGTCAACCTCGAGCGGAACGAAACGTCGAAATCCGTGCTGCTCATTCGGTCCGAGCGTGTAGAGAAACTCTTCTCGCACTACTAGAGCTCCAGATTTCTCCAAAGTGAGCTCGACCTGAAGGTCCTCCATCCGGCCGGGGCTGAGTTGAGCGGCCCCCGCCGGCGCAGCCACGCCAGCGGTAGCGCCGAGTGTCGCCAACCCGACGATCACCAGGAGCATCAGCCCTACCAGCAGGGTCCCCACCAGCACCGTCAGTGCCTGCTTGGCCCGCGCCCGGGCCCCAGCCTCAGCGGGTCGCCGCTGTTGGCCGGTGGGCGGGAACCGGCGAGGCCGGTAGCGGTCACGAGACACGAGGAGCCGATGCGTGGTCGAGCTCAACCTGGAAGTAATGGGCAGGGCCCACCCGCAGCGCGGTGGCCACCAGCGACCACGGAAAGGTCTGCCGGGTGGTGTTGAGTTGACGCACCCGGCCGTTGTAGTAGCGCCGGGAAGCGGCGACGTCGTCCTCGGTGCGCACCAGTTGCTGATGGAGCCGCGCGAAGCGCTCGTCGGTGCGCAGCAGTGGATAGGCCTCGGCGCTGGCCAGCAGATGGGTGCCCTGGCCTTGTAGCTGCCGCTCGGTTTCGCTGCGGACGGAGGGGTCGCGCCCTTGGGTCACCGCAACGAGAGTGAGCCGTTCGTGTCGGGTGGCGGCGGACACCACCTCGTTGAGCGAGCCGATCAGATCGAAACGGCGCTGTAGCTGGGTGTCGATCTGAGCCCAGGCCTCCGCCACCGCCTGACGGGAGCGTTGCAGGCGGTTGTAGCCCATCACTGCCCCAATGCTGGCCACCGCCAGCGCCCCCGCCAGGACGATGACGACCACCACGACGACCACCATCAAACGGCCACGAAGGTGCGGTTCAGTCCGCCACGATGAAGGAAGCCCCACCGGAGGAGGCGCCCACCGCCGGTAAAGGCTCCACATCGGCCTCGACAAAGATGCACTCACCAGGGCACTGGGCGGCGCTCTCCAGCACCACCCGCTCGAACCGGGGCGCCACCTCGGCCTGTGACATCGATCCGCCCGGATCGTTGAGGGCGACCCTGTCCTGGCGAACATAGGCGATGCCGTCTTCGAGGATCACGAAAACCTCGGGGCAGTGGTCGGTGCAAAGACCGTCGCCAGTGCACAGGTCCTGGTCGATCCACACCCGCATCTGATGCAGCTTAGGTGCATTCCGGGCGCTGACGCCCAGTGGGCTGCGCCGCACCGGTAAGACCGAACGAAACGAGGAGAAGGGTAGGATTTGCGGGCCATCGAGGTCGAGAGGAGCGGTGTGGGCTCGTCGCTGTTGGGGATTCCGGGCGTACACGGTCGGCCCGGCGCCCGGCGCCCTCGTCGGCCTAACGGCAGTCGCCGCGGCCGCGCCCAGCGGAAGAGCCCGAACGCCCTGGCCGGCCGCAACGGATGGCGCGACCGGCCCAGCCTGGCCCAACGCGTGGGGGCGATGCTCGGGTCGCCCTGGCTGCGGCTGTTAGCACTGGTGCTGCTCGTAGCCGCGGCGTTCATGGGTTGGCGGGCCAGTCAGGTGCAGGTCCAGTTGGTCAGCGAGGACGGCGTGCTGGCCTTTCCTTCCGCAGTGGCTGGCAACAAGCCCTTGCGCTTGGACGTTGAAGGCGGAGGAGGGGTTACCGCCGCCCTTTCCGGGGTGGTGCTGGACATGGTCGAACGGCGCGACTCGGCGGTGACCATCTGGTTACCGAATCATCTGCCCCAGGGCGGCTACGAGCTGCGGGTGGCGGTGGACCGGCCCTTCCCCTTCGGGCGCACCAAGGCGGCATGGACCGTGGCCATCGACGACCTGGCCCCCGCACTGACCTTGGACGCTGCCCCTCCGCCGTCCCCGCTCAATCAATCGGTCACCTTGAGCGGCACCGTCGAGGCGGGGGCCCGTCTGAGCTTGGCCGACCCCTCCGCCACCCCCTTCCGGCTCGACCCCGACAGCGGTCCCGGCCAGTTCCGGCTGATCCTGGAGCGTCCGCCGGTGGCGGCGGTCGAGGTGGTGGCGACCGACGCTGCCGGCAACGTCACCCGCCTGGCGGTGACGGTGATCATTGCCTACCCGGGCGACACCCGGGCCGTGCATGTGTCCGCGGCAGCCTGGGCCGACGCGGGGCTGCGCCAACCAGTGCTCGGCCTGATCGATCGCGGGCTGATCAACGCCGTGGTGGTGGATCTCAAAGACGATGCAGGCATCGTCGGTTACCGCAGCGAGGTGGCCCTAGCCCAACAGGTTGGCGCGGTGCGGGCCCACTACGGGCTGGGTGAGGTGGTCGAGGCCGTCCACGCCAAGGGGGCGCGCCTCATTGGTCGGGTGGTGGCCTTCCGTGATCCTCAGCTCAGCGCCTGGGCCTGGAAGAACGGGCACCCGGACTGGGTGCTGCAGGATCGCCGCGGCCAGCCCTTGGCCGACTCCGGCGGGTTCACTAACTACGTACAGCAACCGGTGCGGGACTACAACCTGGCCCTGGCCGAGGAGGCGGCCAAGGCCGGTTTCGACGAGATCTTGTGGGATGGCCTGCAACGACCCGAAGGCGATCCGGAGACCATGATGGTGCCGGGTTTGACCGGAACAGCCCTCACCACTGCCGACATGCTGGTGGAGTTCCTCGGCCAAGCCCAGGCCCGATTGCGACCGCTTGGGGTATATCAGGGGGCGACGCTTACCGCCGCGGCGGCAACCCGCCCTGAGAACGTGGGCCAACCGGTCGATCGGTTCGCCCCGTGGGTGGACTACCTGGCCCCGACCCTGTACCCCTCGGGTTTGGCCGCTGGGGAGTGTGATCTGGTCGAACCGGCCCGCCAACCGGCTGCCGCGGTGAGCTGCGGGCTGAGCCAGATCGCCGCTGCCTTGGCCGCCAAACCCTCGGTCCCGCCGGGGGTGGGGCTGGTGCCATGGCTGCAGGATTTCAGCGCCGCTGACATCGTCTACGGACCGGGCGAGGTGGCGGCCCAGATCCAATCGATCCATGCGGCCTCCACCGCGGGCTACCTGCTCTGGAACCCCTCCGGGGTGTACTCGCTGGGTCGCGGCGGCTAAGCGGGCGAGGTTCGCACCGTCGGGGACGACCCGACCCCGCTCAGTGGCTACGGGTGGTGTCGGTCATGGTGGGCGGCCCGGCAAAGGCCTGGGCCAGATCCATCCATTCCCTGGCCGCCTCGCCCTGGGTCTGCAGGGCGGTTGCGCTCAGGGCTCGGCGTTGGGTCACCACCAAGCAGAAGTCCTGGGCGGAACCGGTGACGCGTTGCTCGGCGTCCTCTGGTCCCCAGCCCCAGGTGGCTCCCGAGGGTGCCTCCAGCTCCACTCGGACCACCGCGTCTGGCACGGTACGGGCCCGGTTGGCGTAGGACCAGCCCCGGGTGGTCACCCCAATGTGAGCGACGTGGCGGAGGCGATCGGTGGCGGCCACGTTCTGGCCCAGTGCGGCGGCCACATCTTGACCGTGGGACCACGTTTCCATGAGCCGGGCGGTGGCGAAACTCAGCGCGCTCATGGAAGGCCCGAACCACGGGATGCGGTCCTTGGTGGCCAGGGGAGCAAAGGCGGCCAGCATCTGAGCCCTGGTCTGGCGCCACCACTGCAGCGTGTCGGCGCCACTGCGGCCCCGGCCCGATCCGAAGGCGTCCAACCCGCCGCTGGCGACCTCGATCTTGGCCGCCCCGAAGGCTTCGGGGTCCGCCACCGCCAGGTAACCGGCCTGGTCAGCCTGCACCAGGTGCACGACGGTGTCGCGCACATCCCAGCCCTGGGCCGCGGTGGGAGTGGCCCATTGGTTTTCGGTGAGCTCGGCCACCAAGGCGTCGAGCGCGGCTTGCTCTTCGGCGAGGTCGGCGCAGATGGGGGCCATGTCAGTCGTCACCGGAGGATTCTTACCGAATTCCGCGTCCCGCGCCCCGCGCCCCCCGCACTGGATTGGCGGTCCACGGCCGGCGCGGGAGCCCGTGAAGGCCTGCCGGTTCGGTCGTCGCGTGTCAGCATGAGCGGGTGAGCATCGCCGTGGTGGCTGGTCTGACCGCCGTGCTGCTGCTCGCTTCGGTGGTGCAGGCGGTCAGCGGTTTCGGGTTCGCCCTGCTGTCCATGCCGTTGCTGAGCGTGATCGTGGACACCAAGGACGCGGTGGCGGTGTCCACCTTGGTGGGAACCCTGGCCTCGACGGTGATGTTGGCCCGTCACCGCCGACACGTCTGCTGGCCCCTGGTGTGGCCGCTGCTGGGCGGGGCGCTGGCCGGTATGCCCGTAGGGCTGTACGTGTTCATCGTGCTGGATGAACGCCTCCTGCGGTTGGTGCTGGCCGGCGCAGTGCTGGTCTCAGTTTTCGTGCTGGCCCGAGGCTGGCAGCTCGAGGGTCGCGGCCGCCGTTTCGATCTCGGGGCGGGCTTCTTGAGTGGGGTGCTCAACACCTCCGTGAGCACCAACGGGCCTCCCCTGGTGTTGGCCCTGCAGGCTCGGGGTTTGGAGCCCGACGCCTTCCGGGCCACCATCTCCGCGCTGTTCGTGGCCGGTGCGGTGGGGGCCAACCTCCTGCTGGCCGGGGCTGGCCGCTACACCGGCCAGGTGCTGGCCTACGCCGCCGTCGGCGCCCCGGCGTTGCTCGTCGGGGGCCTGATCGGCACCCGGCTGGCTCGCCGCCTGGCGGTGGCCCGCTTCCGCCCCCTGGTCCTGGGCCTGTTGGTGGTGGCGGCGCTGGCCGCAGGCGCCGGCGCCCTGCTGCCCTGAAGGCGCCGCACGGCAACGCAGCAACTCGCAGCCGCTCGCGGCCGGCGGAGGTCGATTAGTTTCCCGCCATGGCAACCCATCAGCTCGTGGCGTTCAACACGGCCCAGGCCTCCGACAACAAGATCCACGACGACGAGGTGGCCCAGCGCTTCGGTTTCACCGGCGGGCTGGTGCCAGG